>JAZNFN010000021.1:0-10268 GCA_045576035.1 Christensenellaceae bacterium | reverse complement strand
TATGATAAACTACTTACACAAAAGAAAGAGTATTTTTATGGTTATAGCAACACTTTGTCTTCAACGTTTTTTATTGACGGTAAAGTTGATAGTTATGAGATATTAAGTTACGATATTAGTAGTTATAATTCAGGTAATTCTTTGACAGCCGTTGCGTGTCTTTGTGTTGGTATAATTTCCTTTGCGTTCCTCATTACTTCTTTAACGCTATCTTGCAAGGTTTATGATTACAACGGAAATGAAATAATTGCATATTGTGGGTTTTATCACCATTATATAAAAATTAATGGGGAAATTTTAGATGAGCATAATACAATAATGTGTTTTACGCCCGTAATATTATCGTGTAATACAGATGAAGGAGATGTCGTTACCGCAACAATGACATTGTTAAACAGAATTTCATTAAAAATAAATAATCGACTTTATAAACCGCAAAAAAATAAAAGGTTGAACTAAGCTGATTATCTATCCGAGAGTAGAAAAAATATCCAAACCAAAAGTGGTTTAAGGATTCCTATTAAATAATTACCCCAAGGAGAGACTGCTCCGCTAAGGCTACGCAGGACTAAGCCCGTCAAGGCAAGAAAAGTCAAAGGCGTCCGAACTAAGTTGATTATCCAGCTGACAGTAAAAAAATATCCAAACCAAAAGTGGTATGGATATTTTTTGGCACCCCCAAGGAGAATCGAACTCCTGATTCCGCTAGTAGAGAGGGCGGCGTACTTCTTCGCTTGACCATGAGGGCGTGCAAAATGCTTGTTGCAAAAAGTTTTCAATGTTTTTTTTGCGAGATTTATTTTAACATAATCTTTTGTTTTTGGCAAACGATTAAAATATGTTTTTAAAAAAAGACCTGCATCGGCCGACGGAAAAGAAAATAATAACCCGTTTTATTCAACAGGCGAATGCCGTGCTTATTGCGTCTGCATCTCTTTATTTGCGACCGGAATGTACGTCGGTCAAGAGCTCCGCTGTTCAATAGAAGACAAACGGCTTTCTTTTAATATTACTGTGGATTTTTTTTGCTTTTCCTATCGCACCATGAAGGCTAATTTTATTGTAGCAAAAACTTATCCTAATTGCAACAATAAGATTGACATTTTTTCGTATTTATCATAAAATTTAAATGAAAAATTTTGGTAAAAAACACGAATGAAAAAACTTTTCAATTTCCGTCCCGTATTATTTATAGCGATAAGCCTTTGTTGTGGGATATCCACGGCATACTTTTTTATGCGAAATTTTACCGTTTGGGGAATAATTTTTATATCGCTTTTCACCTTATCCATATTACTATATTTAACGCTGTTTACTAAGCGCAACCAAATAAAAATAAGCGCCATTTTTGCCTTAGTATTCGTGGCGTTTTTTGTTTTTGGAAGCATTAGTATAACCGCTTCGTTAAACGATTATGTAAATGCTGATTTAGGTGGGCATTATTACTCTGTTACCGGTAGGGTGATAAGCGTAAGAGAAACGGACGTTGGTACTAAATTAATTATTGAAAATGTTCAAATAAAAGGAAACGTTAGCAAAAATTTGCGTTATAACGTTGCAGTAACCGTATACGGAACAAGTGATTTCGACATAGGCGATAAGATTACTTTTAACGAATACTTATTTGATAAACACTATATTTATGAAGAAAACTTTAACGCTTCTGACGTGGAACGAAAAATTAAATATTCGGCTAGCGTACACGATAGTAACGTTACGGTTTTAGGCAATGAAACAAACGTGTTTGAAAAGATAAACGTATTTATCCGTGATACGTTAAAGTCGGGACTAGATAAGGATGAGTTTACGGTGGCGTACGCTATGCTAACGGGTGAAGACGGTTATATGGACTACGAACTTTTGGGCTCATACCGAATTGCAGGCATTGCACATATTTTTGCCGTGTCTGGACTTCACATAGGCTTTCTTGCAACTGCACTATCGTTCTTATTTAAAAAACTTCATACGAAAGGCTACGTTAAAGCCGTAATTATAACGGTTATTTTGCTATTTTATTCAGGGATATGTGGATATTCAGCATCGTCTATTCGTGCAACGGTAATGACAGCCGTAATGCTTTTTGCTACGGCAAAAGGTCAACGGTATGACGGTCTTTCTGCAATTTCTTTGGCGGCAATCTTGATTTTACTAATTGAACCAGTTCAACTTCTTTGCGTGGGGTTTCAGTTATCGTTTGCCGTAGTATTGGGAATAAATCTTTTATCCCGTCCGATAGCAAAACTGTTTAAATTTTTACCGCATAAAATTGCAAGTTCTCTTGGCGTGGTTCTTTCCGCACAGATTGTCGCCGTACCTATATCGCTTGCTACGTTTGGATATTTTTCGTGGATTTCAATATTAGCGAATTTAATTTTTATTCCCGTCGTTTCAGTAATTTTTATTTTAACTCTTGTTATGACGCTCTTTGGCGGATTGTTTTCAATAGCAAGCATAACCCTTTTTATTCCCAATTACATTTTTAAAGCAATAAACCTTTTTATCGGCTTTTTTGATTCAAATGCGTTTATAATAGAAGGGCTAATATTAGGTGGCGGAATTTTAGTTTATTATATTGCCGTTATTATTGTCGGTGGACTTGCTAATCTTAAAGTTCGGGTTAGGACTGTATGCTCACTTGTACTTATGTTTATATGTGCAGTTACGGCAACAATTTACAGCGTGCAAGATGCTTATGCTGTAAAACTTTACGTTAGCGGTTCGGAAAACGTAAGCGCAACGCTAATTACAAGTCGTGTGGAAAGTACGCTCATAGTAAGCGACGCAAACTATATTTATTCTACGGGTAGACTAAAAAGGATAGCCGTTGCCGAAAACTTGGATAAGATAAATAACCTTGTCTTTATGGGCGGATACAGTATTGATATGCAAGTGTTTATAACAAAAATCCGCACGGCGTTCGACGTTGAAAACGTATACTATTACGGTGAGCGTGATGAACTTGCTGAGAATATAGTCAAAAAATCTTTTGACGGTATTAAACTGAAAAACTTTGTTGATGGACAAAAACTGCCTATTCATACTTTTGATTGTTCGTTCAGTCTTGACGGCAACGTTTTAGTCGGTCAAATTTTAGGGAAGTCTACGGCAATATTTTCACCGTTTAACAAGCAGTTTAGCTTTGTGGACTTTAATCAAAGATTTGATATAATGATATGTTACGACGGCGCTGAATCATTAATATCAAGATATAAACCGCAAACGGGCGTAAGCTATCGTAGTAGTTTAAGTGTTTTAGACGCAGAAACTAATGGAAATTTGCTTGTTAAAATCACTTAAACTCAAAAAACGAAAGTAATATCGTTGCAAAATCAATAAAAAGGTGCTAAAATGTATAAGAGGTAGTTTAGTTTGAAATACACAGAGTTTAAGAACGAATTGGGAAACGGCAATACGTTTTCCGTATATTTATTTGAAGGTGAGGACGGGTATTTTAGAGAGCGTGGAATGGCTCTTTTGAAAAAGAAGTTCGTAAGCGAACCTTCGCTAAACTTTGTCAATTTAGATTCCGACTGTTCGGTGGGTGAACTAATATCGTCGCTTGACGGTTATCCGTTTATGAGTGAAAAGCGTATGACGGTAATAAGAGAGTTTTATCCCAAGCAAGACTTTTTCAAATCTGGGTTTAAGTCTTATTTAGAAAATCCTTCAAGCCAAAGTATACTAGCAATATTAAACGAAAAGCCGTGCGAAGCCTTGAAAAAGTTTCAAAGCGTAAGCGTCGTAGAATGTAACAAGGCGGACGTTTCGCTTTTAATTAGGTGGATTAAGGCAGAATGTCAAAACGCAAGCGTTGAAATCGACGGGCAAACGGCAGGAACTATTGCAGAGTTTTGCCTAAGCGATATGACAAGGATTGAAACAGAAACTAATAAACTTATATCTTACGTCGGGCGGGGCGGAACGATAACGATTAAAGACGTTGAAGAAATGGTTGCCCGTGACGTTGAATATAAGATTTACGAAATGACGGATTATATCGGCAAGAAAAAGTTTGATAAAGCGCTGTCAGTCATTAAAGAAATGATGGCAAAGGGCGAAACTTCACAAAGAATACTTGTTTCAGTATACAACTATTTTAGAAAGCTTTTGCACTCTGCTATAAGCGATATGAGTATATCTGAGCTTGCAAGTGCGTTTGGGGTAAAAGAGTTTGCTGCAAGAAAGACCAAAGAGCAAGCGTCAATGTTTAAAAAGCGCTCTCTAAAAAGTGCAGTTGATGCTCTATCCGATGCCGACTATCGCATAAAATGTGGCTTGATAGACGCTGATGAAGTAACGTACATAACGATATTTAAAATAATGACGGAAAAATAGGTGGTTTTATATGAATTTAATTGATAAAATCAATCAAGTATGGGCGCAACTTACGGGTACTAACGAAAGTATTATCGCTACTGCTGTAAGCGTGCTTGTTTTTACCGTACTTTACTACTATATGATAAAGTTTTTATTCGGTAATAACTCAGGTTCGCTAGTAATGTTGTTTGTTTTCGTTATGCTTGTTTCGGCAGCGATATTGACGTTTATCAACAACTTAAACAGCGCTATTTATTTGATAATTCCGGCGATGTTTATCGTTGCGATATTAGTGCTTTATTCGGTCGAAATCAAAAGGCTTCTTTGGGCAAGAAAAAATATCGTAGACGTTAAGCACGGCGAAACTTCTTACGACCAAGATAAAATTCAAATTTGCATTTCGGAAATAATTAAAGCACTTCAAAATATGTCAAAAAACGACGTTGGTGCAATTATTGTTTTATCTACGGGAAACTTCCCCGGGCAGATTTTAGATAGTGGCGTACGCCTTGATAGTGATATAAGCAGTGAACTTATTGAAAGTGTTTTCTTCCCTAAGACTCCGCTTCACGACGGCGCTATGATTATTAGTGGAACGAAAATAGTTGCGGCAGGTTGTTTTTTACCTTTGTCGCAAAACGTTGACAATATTCCAAAAGACCTTGGCACTCGCCATAGGGCTGGTATAGGGGTTACCGAAACCATAGACGTTTTATCGTTTATCGTATCCGAAGAAACGGGTATTATTTCAATAGCCCGTGCAGGTAAGATTACAAGGTACGCCGATTCGGAAGCACTTAAAAAGACGCTTACTAAGTACTATTGGCAAGAACTTGAAAGCGTGCGTAAGTAGGGGGATATTATGCAGAAAAATATCAATAACCGCAGTGAAAATAACGAACAAAAAAGTAAGGCAGGTTCTTTTTGGAAGCACGTCGGCTACGTCGTGCTTGCGCTAGGACTTGCGTGTTTAACAGTTTTCGTACTAAATTTAAATATTTAACAGTAGAGGAATTCAAATGATAGAAACCGGACTTAAAGCAGATAACATATTATTGCCTAACGTTGAAGATATGTCCGCTTGGGCGTGCATAGCGTGCGACCAGTTTACAAGCGAAAAAGAGTATTGGGATGAATTAAAGCAAAAGGTGTCAGGAAAGCGCACGACGCTTGACCTTACTTTGCCTGAAATTTATCTTGAAGATGATGCACCGTCACGCATTGCTAAAATAAACGCAAACATAAAGCAGTATCTTGCTGACGGTGTATTCAACAAACTTGATAAAGGTTTTATTTTAACGATTAGAAAAACTCCATTCGTTGAAAAACGTATAGGGCTTATGGTTGCGATAGACCTTGAAAAATACGAGTATTCACCTAAGAGCGACGCACTTATCCGTGCGACCGAAGGAACGATTGAAGAACGTATTCCACCACGCCTAAAAATAAGAAAGGATGCTGACGTTGAATTTCCGCACGTTATGGTGCTTTTTGACGACGAAAAAAGGGAAATAACCGAAACGCTTTACAATAATAAAGATAAGTATGAAAAACTTTATGACTTTACGCTCAATATGGGTGGTGGTCATATTGAAGGTTATTTTGTAAACGACTTTGATAGCGTTATAAAGCAGTTTGAAGGACTTTTGGATAGCGAAAGGCTTATTAAAAAATACGGTAGAGAAGATAAGTTCTTATTTGCCGTAGGTGACGGGAACCATTCGCTTGCAACTGCAAAAACGCATTGGAATAACGTTAAAGCAACTTTAAGTGAAAGTGAAAAAGAAGTTCACCCCGCAAGATACGCTCTTGTTGAACTTGTAAACGTATATGACGAAGGTATTTACTTTGAGCCGATTTTTAGGTTTGTTTTCGGTATAGATAAGCAAAAGTTCTTAAAAGGTCTTGAAAAAGTTGACGGCGGTAAAATGCGTGTTTACAGCGATAAAAAACTTAATGCGCAAGACGGAAAGAACGGACTACCTGACGGAATACGTGCGGTCGATGCCTACATAAAAGAATTTATTTCTAAAAACGGTGGCACGGTCGATTACGTTCACGGTGAAGAAAATTTATTTAAGTTAATCGACGATAACGACAATTCGGTCGGTATTCTTTTTGAAAAGTTGGATAAAGGCGACTTGTTTAAGTACGTTTCAAATAACGGTGCTTTTCCAAGGAAAACGTTTTCAATGGGGGAAGGTGTTGAAAAACGATATTATCTTGAAGGAAGAAGGATTACAAAATGATTAAGGTATGTAAATTCGGCGGAACGTCTATGGCGGACGCTAACGCAATTAGACAGGTTAAAAGTATTATAAGTGCAGACGAAAGTAGAAGATATATAGTAGTTTCTGCACCGGGTAAAAGATTTAAAGACGATATCAAGATTACCGATATGCTCTATCGTGCAAATAGCGAAGTTTTAGAGTGTGGTACTTGTAAAAAAAGTTTTAAATTAATTAGAGATAGATTTACGGAAATCGTTAAGGATTTAGGTTTAACACTTGATATAGAAAGTATTCTTGATGAAACTGAAAAGGCAATCGACACTAATAAGAGTGCAGACTTTGCCGCATCTCGTGGAGAGTATTTAAGTGCACGTATTATCGCTGACTTTTTAGGGTTTAAGTTTGTTGATGCCGCTGAACTTGTAAGGTTTGATAGACACGGCAAACTTAACGATGATTATACCGATGATAAGGTTGCAAGCAGTCTTTCTCAAACCGAATATGCGGTTATCCCAGGCTTTTACGGAAAGAACTTCCAAGGCGAAATAAAAACGTTTAGCCGTGGTGGAAGCGATATAACAGGCTCAATTATCGCTCGTGGGGTAAAAGCCGATTTGTATGAAAATTGGACGGACGTAAGCGGATTTTTGGTTTGTGACCCAAGAATTGTTCCCGAAGCAAAGGTTATCAAACAAATTACTTATAAAGAAGTGCGTGAACTTTCTTATATGGGTGCTTCAGTGCTTCACGCAGAAGCAATTACGCCCGTTATGAAAAGGCGTATTCCTATAAACATCAAAAACACGTTTAAACCTGACGATAAAGGTACTATGATAGTTCCTAACGAACAGTATAAAGCAGGGGACAGCGATAGTGTAATTACGGGTATTGCAGGCAAAAAGAACTTTACCGTATTACTTCTTGAAAAATCAATGATGAACGCCGAAGTTGGCTTTATTCGTCGTGTGCTTTCAGTCGTTGAGCATTACGGAATGTGCGTTGAACATCTTCCGTCGGGCGTTGACACGTTATCAGTTGTTTTAGAAAGCGAACAACTTAAAGACGGCGTTCTTTCAGAAATGGTTAATGAAATTAGAGAAAACGTTAATCCCGACTACGTTCACGTTATAGAAAATATATCGTTAATTGCAACCGTTGGACACGGTATGGCAATGCGCCCGGGTACTGCGGCAACGCTTTTTAATGCGCTTGCAAAGGAAAATATCAATATTAGAATGATTGACCAAGGTTCAAGCGAACTTAACATTATTATCGGCGTTGCTAACAGTGACTATGAAAAATGTATCCGTGCGATATACAATGCGTTTATCTAAATTTGTATAAAATAATCTAACCCCCTAACTAAAAAACAGTTAGGGGAATTTTTATGTTTAACCGTGCTTTGAGTTGTGAAAAAATATGATTATTTTTTTAAAAAATCATCAAAAAGCATATACATTTTTTATGGGTATGTGCTATAATACTCTAAGTGGTTTGAAACGGACTACAACTAAAAGTTAGCGTGGCTTTTTGTGTAAATAGTTTTGTTAATTTTATAAACCAAATTCGTGTAGAGTAATATATAATATATTAAGAAAAAATAAAAATTTTTACTAAGGATAGGAGGTAATATAAATATGGATTACGCACAAGAATCATTAAAACTTCACGGTCGTTTAAAGGGGAAAATTGAAGTAATTTCAAAGGTAAGGGTGGAAAACAAAGAAGATTTGTCACTTGCATACACGCCAGGTGTTGCTCAACCTTGTCTTGAAATCAATAAAGACTACAACAAATCGTTTGAACTTACTGCTAGGGGTAATACGGTAGCTGTAATAACTGACGGTACGGCAGTTTTGGGACTTGGTGATATCGGTCCAGAAGCAGGTATGCCCGTTATGGAAGGTAAATGCGTGCTATTTAAAACGTTTGGTGGGGTAGATGCTATTCCGCTTTGCGTTAGGAGCAAAAACGTTGATGAAATCGTTAATACTGTTAAACTACTTGCCGGTAGCTTCGGCGGTGTAAATTTAGAAGATATTTCTGCACCAAGATGCTTTGAAATTGAAAAAAGACTTAAAGAAGACCCCGAAGTTGATATTCCTATTTTCCACGATGACCAACACGGTACGGCGGTAGTATGTGTAGCCGCTTGTATTAACGCTCTTAAACTTGTTGGCAAAAAATGGGAAGATATCAGCATTGTATTTAGTGGCGCAGGCGCAGCGGGCGAAGCAATCGCTAAACTTATGATTAGTATGGGTGCAAAAGACGTGGTTATGTGTGACCGTCACGGTATCATTTATAAGGGCAGAAAAGAAGGTATGAACTCTGCAAAAGAAGAAATTGCAGAATTTACTAATAAACTTGGTAAGAAAGGTTCGTTAGCTGAGGCGCTTGTTGGTGCAGATATGTTCGTAGGCGTAAGTTCACCAGGACTTTTGACTCAGGATATGGTTCGTTCAATGAATAAGGGTGCAATCGTTATGCCTATGGCAAACCCCACGCCCGAAATTATGCCTGATTTAGCGTTGGAAGCAGGTGCAGCAGTTGTTGGTACGGGTAGAAGTGACTTCCCCAACCAAATTAATAACGTTCTTGCTTTCCCTGGTATTTTCCGTGGTGCGCTTGATTGTAGGGCAACCGATATTAACGAAGAAATGAAAATCGCCGCAGCAACGGCAATAGCATCTTTGGTTTCTGACGAAGAACTTAAAGCAGATTACATTATTCCTACACCGTTTGATAAACGTGTAGGTCCAACCGTTGCAAAGGCTGTTAAAGAAGCCGCAATCAAAACAGGCGTGAATAGAATTTAAGTCTATGAACTTTTTTGAACAGGTTTATCAAGTTGTGAAAAGTATTCCTTACGGAAAGGTGCTAAGCTATGGCGATATTGCACGGATACTTGGTAAGCCAAAGATGGCAAGGCAAGTAGGGTGGGCATTGCACGTTAATCCCGACCCGGAAAATATACCTTGTTATCGTGTTGTGGATAGGTTTGGGCACGTTTCAAAATCGTTTGCGTTTGGCGGTGAAAATCGTCAAAGACAACTTTTAGAACAAGAAGGAATAATTTTTGATAAAAAAGGTTGTGTAAAGCCTTGCTTTTTTGCTCTAAAATGATTATAATAGTTAATGCTTGATTGCCCGTGCATAAAAGCACGGGCAATTAAAACGTTAAAACACCAAAGCAAAAAGTGTGTAGGCATATATTAAATAGTTAGTAAAATCGGGGTGTAGCGCAGTTGGTAGCGCGCTTGGTTCGGGACCAAGAGGTCGTGGGTTCAAATCCCGTCACTCCGACCAAGAAAAAAGGCAGTAAATTTCTAGTGATTTACTGACTTTTTGTTTTTAAACTTTTAATCAAAAAACAGCATTAGGTCAACAACTTTTTTGAACATTTTAACAACTTCTATGAAAAAGTAAGTGTAAAATGGCAACTATTTATCCAAAACGTAAAGACGGAAAGATTGTTTCTTTCAAGTTCAAAGCCTTCTTAGGCAGAGATAAACAAGGAAAACAACAGTTCAAATGTACTACTTGGAAACCCGACAAGCCAATATCGGAGAGCAAGATGATTGCACTTGCGGAGAAAGAAGCAACTATTTGGGAACGTAAACTTGCAGAGAACATTCAAACCGAAAAACAGAAACTTGCACCTTCGGAAATTCTATTTGAGGAATTTGTGAGGAAGCTATGGTTTCCAAATCAAATGAA
>JAZNFN010000020.1:0-5673 GCA_045576035.1 Christensenellaceae bacterium | reverse complement strand
AGGCGATATTAGCCGTGAAAAATTTTGGGCACCGCAAGAGTAAGCGGAGTAGCAGCGCGAAAACAAAAAAACGATGCAACAATAACACTTTTTTAAAATTTGAATAACGAGATGTGGCTCAGTTTGGTAGAGCGCTGCGTTCGGGACGCAGAGGCCGCAGGTTCGAATCCTGTCATCTCGACCAGACAAAAAACTCAACACGCAATTAGCGTGTTGAGTTTTTCCTTCTTTTTACATAACTAAAGCAAAATTTTACTCAAAAAATATAATTAATATAAAAATTTGGAGATAAAATGAAAAAATTTATTTTAGTTTTAATTTTTTTCTTAATTATATTTATTTTTACTAAAAAGAACGTAACACTTTCTTGTGATAATGAAGGTAATTTTAAAATTCTTGTGGTTGCAGACCCTCAGTGCGATACAAAAAAACAATGGTATGAGGCGCGCGACGAACTTGAAGTTTTAATAGAGCGTTCAAACCCTGATTTTGTACTTATTAACGGCGATATGAATTCGAATAATAATGTTCCTTCTGATATGTGGGAACTTTTTATATATCCTATTACAAGCCGTAATATATATTGGTCCACAACAAACGGAAATCATGACCCTTATAGTGCTAAAAACTACGCGATGTATAAAAGATATAAATATTGTCTAAATAATACTGTAAACGTAACTGACCCAAATTATGAATATTATAGACCTATGAATTACGTAATTCCTATTTACTCTAACGATAAAGAAAAAATTGTTTTTGCAATTTATGGTATGGATAGCGGAACTGTAAACGAATACGGATATGAAGGTCTTACAAAAAAACAAATTAAATGGTATAAAAGCAAATCAAATAAATTAAAAGATTTAAACGGCGGCGATACGGTCACTTCTCTATTGTGTATTCATATTCCCCTTACCCAAACGCTTGATATGGTTTACAGTTCTTCAGGTAAAAACGGAGAAATTTACGGCATTACAAATCAAAACGGTAACTCAATAAAAAATTACGTTTGCGAAAACGGAACTATTGTACCATACACTAACATTCACACCACGGCGCCGCAAAACGACCAAGGAATGTTTAAAGAAATTTTAAATCAAGGCGATATAAAAGTTGCAATTTTTGGTCACGAACATAAAACAAACATTATTGGCTCTTATAAGGGTGTTTTGCTTGGGTTTGCAGGCAAACTTTCCACGGGGTGTTATAGCGATAATTTGTGTCGTGGCGGCAGAGTGATTGAATTTAATCAGTCGGCGCCGCAAAATTTTAAGGTTTATTGGATTGGTTCTATGCGAAGTTCAAAAGACCAAGAAGCAATTTATAGTGACGGAACACCTATAAAATAAAAATTATTGAAAGAAATCCAAAAAAATGATATTATTATTAAAAACCTTACCAAAAGTGAGAAAAATATGAAATTAAGCGCAAAAAGAATAGAAAAGCAAACTAAAAAAATAAAAGTAACCTGCCTTGAAAGTATAGATTCTACCAACAAAAAAGCAATACTTTTAGCGCAAAACGGCGCAGAGGAAGGAACTGCGGTAACGGCTATATATCAAACTGCAGGTAAAGGTCGTCTTGGAAGAACTTTTGTATCAAAAAAAGGCGGAGTTTATTTTTCTATAGTTTTAAGACCGCAAATAAATCCGCAAGAAACATTATTTATAACCGTTGCCGCCGCGGTTGCCGCCGCGCGAGCAATAGAAGCGGTATCGGGCAAAAAATGTGATATAAAATGGGTTAACGACGTCTATATAAACAACAAAAAAGTGTGTGGAATTTTAACCGAAGGCGGTTTTAATGAAGGTGCGCTTGATTACGTTGTTTTAGGTGTTGGGATTAATCTTTTTGCGCCTAAAAACGGGTTTCCTGTAAATTTACCTTTAGCCGATAGCGTTTTTGATAAAAAAAGCAAAATATTATTTAAAAATCGCCTAAAAGAAAAAACAATTGCAAAATTTTGTAATGAGTTCTTCTTGCTTTATGATAATTTAGAAAAGAAAGAATTTATAAAAGAATATAGTAAGCGTTCTTTTCTGACGGGAAAAGATATTACATACGTTAAAGATAACGTTACCCACAAAGCAAAGGTAATAGATATTGACGACGATGCGCGTTTGGTTGTGTCTTGCGGTGAAGGTAAAGAAAAATTATCGCACGGCGAGATACAAATAGTTGGTATGGAGCAGTTAGCGTTATGAGTAAGATAAAAATTAAAGACGTTGCAATTACTGCAATTTTTGCCGCTGTAATTGCCGCTACGGCATGGATATCTATTCCCATACCAATGGGCGTAAACCTTACGCTTCAAATTTTTGGCGTGTGTTTGGCCGGTTTTTATTTAGGCGCAAAGCGAGGCGTTGCCGCGACGGCGGTCTATATCGTTATGGGCGCCGTAGGTTTGCCTGTTTTTTCGTTTTTTACGGGTGGCGTCGGTGTTTTGCTTGGCGCGTCGGGCGGATTTTTATGGGGATTTTTATTTACCGCTTTTTTATGCGGATTATCGGTAAAAATTAATTCAAAATTTTTTAAAATCGCAACCATTTTAGGCGCCGTTTTAATTTGCCATATAATAGGCGTTATACAGTTTTGTTTGGTATCGGGCGTTAATATATGGGCAGCATTTTTAAGCGCTTCCCTACCCTTTTTACCTAAAGATATAATTGTTGCATTTGTTGCAAGTTTTGTGGCGCAAAAAATAAAAAAACTTAACTAAAACTAAAAAAGACTGTTTTTTTACAAAACAGTCTTTTTTATTCACTTAATAGTCATTAGTTATAGCTGCTCCATCTATAGAAAGAACGGTGGTTTTCTCGGTATGATAAAAGCGTAGAAACGTCATCGTCTATTTTAATCTTTTCTTGGTCTTTCCACATATACAATTCGCCGCGATAGTAATCTTTGCTGTAATCGTACAAATACAAAATATCGCCTTCGGGTGACATTTTGTAACTGTAGACGTCGTCAGAAATTTTTACTATTTCGCCGTCGGTATATGATTTTAATATACCGTAAGCTTTATCTTCGTTATAGTCTGCAATATAAAGAAGAGTATCACTGTCTTCGTAATATGAATAATCGTATACGTCGTAATCAATAGATTGCGCGTTTATAAACAACTCTCCGCTACCATTTTCATAATCTTTATAATATGAAAATTTATCATTAGTTAAGAAATAACCGTAAGCATAAACGTCTTCGTCATATAACGTTGCGCTTGACGCCGAGTCGCCCTTAACCTCAATATGATAAAGGTCGCCGTAGTATTCATCGTCTTTTGTGCTAACGTAATAGATATCTTTACCCGAGTCGTTTATTTCAATGTCGTAAACGTTGTTGTCGTTAATATCAAGTGAAGAATTTTTAATTGCAGCGTCTACGTAGGTGTTTTCGTGGAATTGACCAAGCATGTTGTAATCTTCAAAATCCCATAAAGAATCAATCTCGCTAAGATTAATCTTTTTATTACCCGAGCGGTCGTACGCTTTATATGAAATTACAGCGGTATCCTCAGCATAAGTTAGCGTGTAGGAATAATTTTCAACAATTAAACTTTCATCTTCGCCTGAGTAATAGTAAAGAGAAATGTTTTCATAAGAGTATGTTTTTTCAGCAAGACGAGCTCTTAACTCATCGCGAGATTTTTTATCAAGATATATATCGTACGCGTCCCAATAAGCGTCAAGTTTATCGTAGTAGTCATCATATGCATCCCAATAAGCTTCATACGCATCATAATAGTAATCGTATGCATAATAATAATCGTAAAAGTCCGGCGCGGTTGGTTTTACGGGCTCTTGTATAGCGGCATCAGACGCTGCAAGGTCGTCGTTAACAAGTGACATATAGGTTACGTTTACCTCTTCGCTTCGTGTAAAATAAACCTCTCCCGAATCATACACTTTTGTAACACTTGTAATGTCATCGGCAATTTTTTGACGGTCTTCGCCAAATTTTTGTTTAAAAAGGGTCGAATCTTTTACATAGTAAATGGTTGTAAAATCATCATCCAAATACACAAGGGAATAAATATCGCTAACAACCTTTTCTTTATCTTCTTCGGTTTTAAGGTATACGTCGCCTTCACCGGTCATATACATCAATTTGCTTTCGTCGTCAGAAATGACAAAATTTGTTACGTCGGAGGCGATTTTTTCACGCGAATCGGTTTCGAGTGTGTACTCATAAAGATTACCGTCTTTTTTTCTTAAGTAAGTAACGGTTTCGGCATCGTCGCTTATGTCGTATGAAGAAATATCGGAGTCAATCTTTACGGGAACAAATTTTTCATCATTAATTTCTCTGTAGTAAAGATTGAAATCAAAATCATAATCATCAAAATCGTAAGAGCATTTATCGGGATAGAAAATTAATGAACCGTCCTGACTTAAAACGGTTAGTTCGCTTAAATAATAGCCAATATAACCCCAGTCGTCTTTCTCGGCATCGCCGTTGTCGTCAAGTCTTTCTGTAATTGCGATTGACTGACTGTCTTCTTTAAGGTCAGAATACAAAATTTCTCCGTCTTTTACGTAAGCCGCGTAGTTAGGAATGGTTGTTTTATCCTGTTTTAAAAAGATGAAGAACGCAGCTCCAACAACAATTGCTATAACAAGCAAAATCGCAACAGCCGCAACAAGTACTGCGCCTATTGAACCGGTAATAAGGGCGATTTTTAGTCCCTTACCCTTTTTAATCTTTGTGCCGCAACCGTCACAAAACTTAGTGCCGTCGGGCAACGGTTTTCCGCATTTTTGACATTTTATCATTTTTATCCCCCTATTATTTGCACAAGCGTTGCAAATTAAAGATATAAAAAGTATATACTTTTTATAACAAAATGTCAATATATGTAAACAAAAGCAAAAAAGAGTCGAAAATTCAGTTTCGACTCTTTTTTATAAAATTTAGATCGTCACTATCTACAATGCGAGTATAGAAAAGCAGTAAAAGGTACGCCAATAAACAAACGGGACAAATAATAACGAGGTATACCAAATCGGATGTTTTAAAAAGAATTTTTAGCAAGCTATCAAAAAGCAGGCATATTGTAAAGCTGTAGCAAAGCGGTAGCATAAACAAATTTAAAAAGTCAAACTTTATGCGACTTGCCTTTGTTAATCGCCGTATGTTTAAAAATGCGGTCAAAAAATTTGAAAAATACATAACCCCTATAAACCCATATATCCCCCATCGGTTTAAAACCAAAAGTATTAAAACAATTCTTATGGCAGAATCGCCTATTGAGGTAACAAAGGTGAATTTTTGTTGGTCAAGACCTTTTAAAATACCATCGGAAATGGCATCTAAATACATAAAAGGTACTATTGGAGATAACGCGCGTAACAAAAACCCAACCTCTTCGCTTGAGTAAACAAGCAGTCCCAGTTGTCTGCCACCCACAAAAAATAACGCCGAAAAAATAATAGAGATAAGACTTGTAATTTTTATAATACGGTGGGTAATACTTTGCACAACGCCCCATCTTTTTCGTGCCGCTGCTTCGGATATTTCGGGCAGTAATAACGTAGACAATGCGTTTAACAAGGTTGACGGAAAGAAAAGTATTGGTAGCGCCATACCCTTTATCATACCAAAAAGCGCAATACCGTTACCGCCGTAAACCGAACCCGACAGGCAAATAGGCACAAGAATGTTTTCTATCAT
>JAZNFN010000019.1:0-5284 GCA_045576035.1 Christensenellaceae bacterium | reverse complement strand
ATGTGAAATTATTTGCAGCATTTTAGCGGTTTTTGGGCTAAAAATCGCTAAAAATCGCCACTTTTTAACAATTAAACCAAGTAAAAATGGCTATAAAAAATCGGGTAAAATTTTACCCGATTTTCTATGTATATTTGTAATAAAATTTTTGTTTTTTTATTTGCTTAAAACAATTTTTGCCAAAGCACAAATACCTGCAAGGATTGATGTGATGCCACCTATTATTGCACCAGCACCGATAACAAAGTAATCTTTTATGTTGCCACCAAGAAGTCCTACAAGACCCTCCATTCCTTCAAGCGGAACACAAAATGAGCCCTGCAAAAAGAAGAACACACCACTTGCGATAAATGCAACGGCAGAAATAAAAGTAGCGAACTTACCACCCTTACCCATTGCACCAAGTACGGTGAATACAATACCAACTATTGCAAGTATGTAAGTTAAAAGGTTCATAAATGAAAAACCTGCGTAAGCAGTGGTAATTATACTGTTGCCCCAACCTTCAACGGTCTTTGAATACCCGAAAGCAAGTTGAAGACCTGTGTAACTTGTTTCACTGTCTTTAATTGCAATAGCAGGTAAAAACATCATTACAACTGCAACTATACCTAAAAGTACAGATGCAAACACGGTATATTTTGCAATATCATTATTTTTTTTGGATTTTTTCTTTGCCATAAAATAAGCCTCCTAAATTTTGTTATCCATATTTTACCTTATTATTATATGTTTGTCAATACCAAATTGAAAAAAAGTTTTTACTTTTGTTGACTTTTTATGAATAAATAAACGTGGCGTAGCGAAAATTTCGCTACGCCACTAATATTTTTTCTTACTTTTCGTCAGGTTCTAAACTCATCGCTTCATCAGCAAGTTCGTCTTCTTCTAAAACTCTGCAAAATTCTTCAAACACTTCGTCAAGAAGTTTTTCATCTTCAACAGGAAGAAGGTCAGCAGTTTCTTCGTCGTCGCCCGCAAGTTCAAATATAACCAAATCGTCATCTTCGATGCCGTCGATTTGTTCAGCAGGTTCAGACGCCGAATAGTTTTTACCTTTGTATTCAATAGTTCCTACAAAGTAAAATTTAAGTTTTTTTCCGTCGTCGGTAGTAAGTTCAACGATGTCGTCGCAATCGTCACAATCACATTCGTGGTCAGCACAGCCGTGTTCGTCACAACCGCAAGTACATTTCTTTTCTTTTTCGCTCATAATAAATCTCCTTTTATTTACCATTTTTATTTTTATCGTTTAAAAATCCTTGTAAAATAGATGCAGCGGCAAGACTGTCAACGAACTTTTTGCGTTCTTCCCTACTTTTACCTTGCCCGATTAAAGTATCTTCCGCTTCGCAAGTAGTACACCTTTCGTCTACGGTATAAATTTCAACGTCCAAAATCTCACTAAGCCTTTCAATAAAATACTTTGCTTTTTGCGTTTGAATTGAGGGCGTACCGTCAAAGTTCACGGGAAGTCCGCAAACAAGTGCAGTAGCACACTTTTCCTTAACGTAAAAACTTATCTTTTCAAGGTCGGTTTTTAGATTTTTTCTGTTATACGTTTCAACCGGCAGTGCGTAAGAATTAAACGGGTCTGAAACTGCAACACCTATTCTTTTATCGCCTATATCAAGGCACAAAAATCTTTCCACGATTTTATTGTACCATATTTTACCTGTTTTTACAATCAAAACCACCACTTAAAGTGGTGGTTTTGAGTTATTCTTCATTATTTTTCTTTGCGTTTTTTGAAAATTCGTCAACTTTTTGTTTAACTTGCTCTTGACCGTCTTTAACAAGTTGTCTTGCCTTAGCAGAATTGGTTGCTAAAACCGCACCGCCTAAAACGCCAAGAAGCATACCGCATAAAAACTTATCGTCCATAATTCCTCCTTGTAATTAAAAGTATTATGGGCAAAATTTGTCGATTTATGCAATTAATAATATGCCTACACTTTATCACCTATAATCTTCATTTCCATCATGCGATTGAGTTGCGTCATAAATATTTTCTGATTGCAACTTATCCTTTCCTACCTCTTTTGCAATCCTTTCCTTTACTTCCGACCTAACCTTTTGCATTAATATAAGAAATATAATCAACGGGATAATAAAATATCCCAATAAAATCCATACTAAAAATTGATTAAGTACTGTTAACATAAGCACTATTACAACAATATCAAATACCGTAGTCCATAAAGTATAAATAAGATATATTTTTTTACACTGCTTAGCTCCTGCTCTCATAGCCAATGGTAATCCAATAAAAGCAGCTAACCCCTGCAAAAAAACCAATACACTTAATATATATGAAATTAACGCAACAATCAATACCATCAGCACACCCATAAGTATTTCCATAAAATTCTCCTTTGTATGCACCAAATTGGTGCTTTTTGTTATATTATAGCACCAAAATGGTAATATGTCAATATGAAAATAGGTAATACATTAAAAAAATTGAGATTACAAAAAAATCTTTCACAATCAGACATTGCAAAAGTTTTAAATATTTCACGCCAAGCATATTGTAGATATGAAAATGACCAGCGGGAATTGTCGCTTGTAGCACTCTGCGTTCTTGCTGATTTTTATGAAGAAACAACGGACTTTATTTTGGGCAGAGAAACTTAAACTTTACTTGTACAATATAAAAACGCACTATCTCTTTTATATAGGGTAGTGCGTTTTATATTATCTACACAAATTTAATTATGCGTTTTTCTTTGCTTGATAGTCTTCTATTGCTTTCTTAATTGCTTCTTCTGCTAAAACCGAACAGTGTATTTTTTGCGACGGAAGTCCACCAAGGCACTCAATAACTTTTTTGTTGGTTACCTTTAACGCATCTTCAACGGTCATACCTATAATCATATCGGTTGCGGTTGAACTTGTTGCAATAGCCGCAGCACAGCCGAAAGTTTTAAACTTAGCATCGACAATAATATCGTTTTCAATTTTAAGTGAAATTTGCATAATGTCGCCACAACTTGCGTTGCCAACCGTGCCTATTCCACTTGGGTTTTCAATTTCTCCAACGTTTTTGGGATTTTTAAACGCTTCCATTACCTTTTCGCTATACATACTTAATATCTCCTTGTGCATTAAATAACGGGGACATTTCACGCAGTCTTTGAACTGCTGATTTAATTGTTTCCACCGCATAATCTACTTGTTCTATCGTATTGTGTTTTCCAAACGAAAACCTTATTGAGCCGTGTGCTAGTTCTTCGGGAAGCCCAAGCGCCAACAAAACGTGCGACGGTTCAAGCGAACCCGATGAACACGCCGAACCTGACGAAACGGCTATACCGGCTAAGTCTAAACTGAATAGGATTGATTCACCTTCGATAAACTTAAACGAAAAATCTGCGTTTGCAGGCAACCTGTTTTGTCTTGGACCATTGAGTTTTACAAACGGAACTTCGGCTAAAACTCTATCTATAAAATGGTCACGCAAACATGACACGTATTCAAAATTCTTGTCCATATCACGCTTAGCAATTCTAAACGCTTCTGCATAGCCAACAATTCCCGGGACGTTTGTAGTACCGCCACGCTTCATTCTTTCTTGGTGTCCACCCGTTAAGATGCTTTGAACTTTAAGTCCGTTTCTAATATAAAGCGCACCCACGCCTTTTGGTCCGTAAATCTTGTGTGAACTCATACTCATCATATCAACGCCAAGCGCCTTTACGTCAATATCAATAACGCCTGCCGCTTGAACTGCATCGGTAAACATAACTGCGCCGACCGAATGAGCAATCTCTGCAATCTCTTTAATAGGTTCAATCGTTCCCACTTCGTTATTTGCCATCATACAGCCTACGAAAATGGTTTCTTGCGTTACGATTGATTTTAAGTGTTCAAGGTCAACAAAGCCATCTTCATCAACCTTCATATAGTCAACCTTAAACCCTTCTTTTTCAAGCGCCTTTGCAGTAACTATCATAGCAGCGTGCTCAATGGGGCTTATAATAATGTGATTGCCTTTACTTTTATAAGCGTTTGCTACTCCACGAAGCGCCCAGTTATCACTTTCCGTTCCACCCGAAGTAAAATACAGTTCGCTTGGCTTTGCGTTAATATACTTAGCAATCGAATCCCGTGCGTGGTCAACGGCTTTTACCGCTTCTCTACCAAATGCGTGTTGACTGTTAGGGTTACCGAAAACGTCCGTAAAAAACGGAAGCATTTTTTCTAACGCTTCTTTGCAAACGGGCGTAGTCGCCGCATGGTCAAAATATATAAGTTCTTTATCCATAAATTCTCCTTAATGCAACTCACCGTCTATCATTTGTCGTAACGTCATACCGTCAAGTATGGCGTTTATCCCCGTGTAAAGTTTCTTCCATACACCGCTTGACGGACAGCATTTACACTTACCGCCGTCCTTAACGCACTCTATAATTTCCATATCGTCTTCAAGCGCCCTAACTATTTGCCCTATCGTGATTTGTTCTGGCGCTTTTGCAAGAAAATACCCACCCGTAGCACCTCGGTTTGCAGTTACTATTCCTCGACGGCTTAGCATACGCATAATCTTTTCAAGATACTTGCCCGATACCGAAATATACGATTCAAGTGTGCTTGCACTCACGGGGTTATCGGGGTAATTTTTGCCTAAAATGTGGCACGCCATAAGCCCGTAATGTGTCTTAGAAGAAAGCTTCATTTTTTTCACCTATATTAATTGCAACCTTTTTAGTTGCAATTAATATTATATTACCATTATAACGCAATGTCAATTAAATTACACGCCCTGTGAACATATTTTTTCACAGGGCGTAATTTCTATTGATTTTTTAATATATTTAACACTTCAACTATTTTATCTATTGCTCTATCCATCTGTTCTTTGGTGTGCGTTGCAGTGTAACTTGTTCTAAGTAGTGCTTGACCGACAGGCGTTGCTGGGGAAACAACGGGATTAACGTATACACCACGGTCGAAAAGCATTCTGCACGCCATAAACGCTTTTTCATCTTCGTAAGTGTAGATAGGTATAATAGGCGTTTCATCAATGGCTATTATATCCACGTTGTTCGCTTTTAAGCCGTTGCGCATATAGTTGCTTATATCTTTTAATGCCTTTACCCTTTCAGGTTCACGTTTTAATATTTCAAGCGCCTTTCTTGCACACGCAACGTTAGCAGGCGTTATACTTGCGCAAAAGATAAACGGACGTGAAACGTGGCGAACGTATTCGCAAACTTCTTTTTTTGCCGCCATATAACCGCCAAGGCTAGCAAGCGACTTTGAAAAAGTTCCCATATAAATA
>JAZNFN010000018.1:0-2710 GCA_045576035.1 Christensenellaceae bacterium | reverse complement strand
AAAGTGACAACTTTGCAAATTTGTATCTTTAGGATAAGCAAAACTTATTTTTCCCGAATTTTTCACAAAGAAAAATATACCCGTGTATGTTGTGGCTGTATCAAAAATTTGTTCAACCCCAAAATTTACAAATTTGTTTAGGAATTTGTTTTTAATAATAAATTGCCTTAATGATTTTCCATAGTTTGCTAAAATGAATCTATGTGGTTGAATAAACGCCGCTGTACCTTTTTGCCCAAGCAAATAAAAAGCCTTTTCATTAAATAATACATAAATATCAAATTTGCCACTAGCAGACTCGAATTTATTTTTATAATATTCTGACTGTGAACTTTCTATATTTTGAATTTTAACATACGGCGGATTGCCGATAACAATATCAAAACCGCCTTTGTCTTTGAATACTTTTGCAAAGGCTAACTTCCAAAGGATATAAGGTTTTGACGGCATAGCGAAAGTTGATATAAAACGTTCTTTTATATCCTCCGTCATAGTGCAAGACGCAAATATTACTTGTTGCTGTAACACGTCAATCTCACGCTTTAAGCGATACTTATCGTCGTGGTTGTTTGCGTAGAAAAGTTCTTTTTGTTTATCAATCAATTTTGTAAGCGTGCTATCTACTTGGGTTTGAAACAAGTCTGCCATCCAATTAGAATTACTGCTTGCGCCTGTTAAAAGGCTATCGTTAAAGAGTTTTACGCCTTCAAACTCGTCAATTAAGCTATTCCCACAAAGGATATTGCATTCTAAGTTAGGGAGCGTAGGAGGATTTTTGAACTCGTCGTTGTCAGAGTTAATATCAAACTCTACAACAAGCGAAAGCCAAAGTCTAAGTTTGGTAATATCTACGGCAGAAGGCTCTATATCCACGGCAAAGATACTATTTTTCATAGCGTCTTTTTTAAGCATATAAGGGTGGCGAGTATAGTTCCAAAGTTGATGTTTTTGGGCGTTACTCGTCAATTCTCTTGCAAAGTATGCCGTAATATTTTCTCTCGCCTTAACGATTTCGTTTACCATACCCATAGGGAAGGCACCCGAACCAACAGCAGGGTCTGCAACACGAACGTCTGCTAAAGCATCGTCAATCAATTTCAAGTTTTTATAAATACTTTCAGGCATAAGCATATCTGCGATGCCTTGTTTAACTTCTCTTGAACAGTCTTCGTCTTTCATAATTTCGCCGTACAAGATAAAGTCTTTCGTGTCTTCGTAAGGTGTGCCAACGGTATTTACGATATAGTTAATTAAACTTTCTTGGCACATATAGTGAACGATTTCACGCGGAGTATAGAAAGCGCCTTTTGACTTTCTATCCTTAACGTCAAGCAAGTTTTCAAAGATTTTACCGAGCATTTCAGGGTCAACGGCGACTTCTTTTTCGAGTGGTTCGTCTTCGTTCATAGTGAAGTTGTATCTATCGAAAATATCTAAGATACCATCGGCTTCCCTATCCCCTTTTATACTTGCATTAGAGAAAATTTCATTAGGAATACTGAAATTATTATTCTTCCAATCGTATCCGTCAAGCGGTTCAAAAAGACCACCGTTAAGGAAAGGAATACGGCAATGTAATCTTGCTTAATAGTTATCAGCGCCACGCTTTTCGTTAAGTGCTTCGTAGAAAAGTGGTTCAAGATAATATTCAAAGTAATTTCTTTTGTTTTTAATTGCTTCGTCAAACAAAATTCTAACGAAGTTTTTAGGCCCTGTTTCCCAAGGCATACCTTTAATGCGAGAAGCAAAATAGGTTTGTTGTTCTTCGGAAAGCGCGCTGATTGCTCCACCTTGACGAACGTAGTTGCCGTCGCTATCTAAAAGGTAGAGTTTTTTCATTATTTCTTTATGTTCGTTATTGCAGTTAAAGAAGGAATTTTTATATTCCCTTTCGCTAATTTTAGGTGGGAAAGCGTTTACACCGAGCCAACCTTTCTTTTGAAGGAAGTACATAAATACGATTTGTCCCATAAGCTTTTTGGAAAACTGCTCGGTAAACTTAGAAATGTCTTCTTCCGTATCACTTCTTACGCAACGGATAGCTTCGTCAACGAAGGTTTCGTTTTGGATTAAATATTCGTAAAGTTCTATATATTTTTCTTTATACTTTTCAAAGAATTGTTTGGTAACCTTTTCAACGCTAAACGCTTCTTCTAACTTATCAATAGAAGGGTTGAATTTTTCTTCTTCTAAAATAGGATAAAGTTGCTGCATTGCCGTATGGCAAGGCTCGTCCACGCCGAGAAGGTAAGAATATCTCTTTGCGGGCGTAAAGTTGGTTTTGATTTTGCCTTTAAGGAGTTCGTAATCAAGACGGACGAAAGATAATCTCCATCTATTTTCTTTTTCATCTTCTGAATAGAATGCAGCAATTGCGCCGTCATAGCCCATAACTTTAATTCTATCGGCTATGAAGTTTCTTTGTTTGCTTCTCGCTTTTTCTAATGACTTGCCCTTTTTAAGTTCCACGGCAAAAATGGCGATTTTATTGCGCTTATCGTCAAGATAATCAGCCACGTGGAAGTAGCCGTTGATATAAAAGGAATATTCGTTCCAATTCCAATAATCGTTGCGCTTTTCGCCGTTTAATAGTTTTGCATCGTTGAAAAATTCTACGATAAACTTTTTGTATTGAGATAAGTCAAACTTACTCTTAAAAGTTTGTAATAACAATTCTTGTTTCGTCATAGGTTTAGCCCTCTTATAAAGC
>JAZNFN010000017.1:0-3280 GCA_045576035.1 Christensenellaceae bacterium | reverse complement strand
AGTTGGGCTAACCCCCACTCAATACAAAAAACGCACTTCAATATAAGAAGCGCGTTTTGTTTTTGTATGATATTTACTTAAATTATCTTTGTTGTTGAAGGTCGTAGTGAATATCGTAAGCTTTTTCTTCTTCGGTGAATTTACGTTTGGTATCGATAACCTTTCCGTCATTCCACTTTCTATCATTAACGTCTTCAGCAGTACCCATAACGGTTACGTTAACTTGTCTGCGACGAGCGATAACGTGATCCCAGTCGATAAAGTAGATGTGCGCAAACAAACCAAGGTCGAGTTTGCCGTCCTTGATGGTTAAGGTTTCGCTTCTGCCAAAGAATACACTGCGAAGATGTCCGTCAGTATTCATTGAAGAATAGTCACCAGGTTCGTTTACGTGTCTGCCGTATTGAGCGTGGATAGGACCGGGGTGACGATATTGATGTTCTTCAGCAAAGTCGGGGATCATCTTTCTCATGATATCGAGAAGGTCGTGTTGTAGATATTCGAGGTCGAAAGAGTCGATATCGTGTGAACATTCTTGAACCATTACAGAACAAGTAGTGTGGTGTGATACGATTGCAACCGTACCGTTCTTAACGCCAGATGCTTCTACGATTTCAAGAATTTCTTTTCTGATATCGTGGAAAGTAGGTATCCAACCTCTTGATTGAAGTTCGATTTCTTTTTGGAAAATTTTGAATTCCATGGTGTTTTTCTCCTTTAATATTTATATTTTTTTAATTTTTTTACTTGTTATTTATGCGTTCATCGTAAGCTTTTCTTACAGCCGCAATCATTTCTTCTGCAAGCGCTAAGGGGTTTTCCGCCTTTGCTATTGCCGAAGAACAACCGGAAGCCGATGCACCGGCTTTAATGATGTTATAGCAATCTTGTCCTTTTGAAATACCTGCCGACGGGAAAGGTTTAATGTCGGGGTTGATTTCACGGATTACTTTTATAACTTCGTCAACGTATTCTTTATCAGCGGGTTTACCTGTTCCGATAAGTTCACTTGGCTCAGCAACCAAAATGTTAGGTCCTAATTTTGCGATTGCTTTAACTTCTTCAATACTGTCAGCACAAACCATCGTTGCAAGACCAAGTTCGTCAGCACGCTTAATAGCTTGTTCAATTTCTTCTATCGTAAGTTTGTGTTCTGCGTGGTTAAGCATTACGCCCTTTGCCCCTGCTGCCTTTAATGCTTCGGGAAGCGTTCTACCCATTCCACGACCAACGGGTATGCTATCCATATGTTGTGAATAAACATGAACTCTTTTAACGTGCTTTGCCACGTTGTAAATTTCAGTATCGGGAATATCTAACACAACGTCAACGTTGTATTTTTTTGCTAACTTATCAAGCCCTTTTGCCATTTTAAGTAAGGTTTCACCATACATATAACACTTAGGACCATATTCAAAAAACGGTTCGCTTATCTTATAATCTTTAACCATAATTTACTCCTTAAAACAATGCTTTTTCATTAAGTCTTTCGCCAACTGCACCACCTGGGTGGGTAACCGCAAACTGTTCGATTTGGAAGTTGGTTTCTTCTAATATTGCCGTTTGAAGTGCGTGGCATATCATACAAAGTGCCGTAGTTGAAGTAGTGCCTTGTGCATTATAACGGTCACACTCTTTATTGACGTACTGTTTAATAACAACGTCTGCATTTACAGCCAAAGGACTTTCAAGATTTTCAGTAATAGAGATTATCTTAACGCCCTTTTTCTTACATATATCAAGAATAGGCAAAAGTTCTTTGGTTTTACCGCCACGAGATGCAAAAATCATAGCGTCACCTGCCTTAAAGTATCCCGTTCCGCCGTGAACTGCTTCTGCCGGTGAAACGAATTTTGCAGGTTGGTCTATACAGCAAAGAAGATGAGATAAATGTTGCATAATTATGCCTGAATGTCCACTGCCCGTCGTACCGATTCTTTCAGCGTTGATTAAAATTTCAACTGCTTTTGAAAATGCTTGTTCATCAAGATAATTAAGCATTTCAGTAATACATTCTGCTTCGGTTTTGTATGCGTCTTTAACCCACTTCAAAGTTTCTTGCTTCATAAAATCACCATAAATAAAATCTTAACGATAAAAGTATATCACGGATAACAATTATTGTCAATTTTTTTATACGGATTTTAAATTAATTTAACGGTCAAATATTTATATTTTTATATAATATTGACCGTGCAAAAAAATTCACACGGTCATTATATATCAATTTTTATTTATTATTTTTTATAGAGCGGACCGTAAGTAGCGCAAGCACGATAGTCTTGACCTTCTTTATCCATACCGAATGCGTTCCAAGCCGCTGGACGATAAATCTTATCTTCACTTACGTTGTGCATACATACGGGGATTCTAAGCATTGAACACATTGTGATAAGGTCTGCACCGATATTTCCATAAGAGATTGCGCCGTGGTTTGCGCCCCAATTTTGCATTACTTCATAAGCCGTCTTAAAGGGACTGCCTTCTTTGCCGTCACAACGTGGTGCAAACCAAGTGCAAGGCCAAGTAGGATTTGTTCTTTCCATTAAAGTAGCACTTACTTCGTCGGGAAGTTTTACTGTCCAACCTTCTGCAATTTGCATTACAGGACCTAAGCCTTTAACAAGGTTAAGTCTTATCATAGTACAAGGCATTTCGGCTTTGGTAGTGTAATGGCTTGAAAATCCACCGCCACGGAAGTTATCAAAACCTGCTTCGCACCATACGGTTGCATCAGTCATCTTCTTGATATCTTCGTCGGTTACTTCCCACCACTTCTTCATTGTAGCGTTGCCGTTTTCGTCTACGCATTCACCGCAAGCATCTAGGCACGCTGCGCCCGAGTTAAGCAAGTGGATAATACCGTCTGATTCTTTTGCTTTACCTTCAAGTTCATAGCCCGTTACTCTCTTTGTTGCATCGCCTGACCAGTAAGTTCTAACGTCCGCAAAGATTTGTGCTCTATGAGTTAATAATCTCATAAACAACATACAAAGTCCGTTAAGTACATCGTTTTCGGTTGCAAGCGTATACGGTTCTCTTGCGCCCTCATAGTCAAAGGTTGAAGATAAAAGTGCTTCGGGATAGTCACAGTTGGGCCAATGGTCTGTCCATTGACGTTGACCTTGGAATCCGCCTGCAATTCCGTTATGTCCTACCTTTTCTTCTTCAAAGCCATCTGGTAAGTTCTTGTTACCTGCCATAAGGTCTTTGATTATGCAGTACATTTTAACGGTGAATTCCCATTGTTTTTCTTTTTCTTCGTCGGTAAACTTGATTT
>JAZNFN010000016.1:0-6683 GCA_045576035.1 Christensenellaceae bacterium | reverse complement strand
AGCAGCGTTTGCGCACTTAGAAATTTTGATTTCCTTTCCGTCAACGATGATAGAATCTTCAGTAGATTCTACAGTGTGACCCTGTGCTACGTAATTACCTTGCATGGTATCGTATTTAAGAAGATGAGCAAGCATTTCAGGGCTGGTGAGGTCGTTGATAGCAACTACTTCATAGCCTTCTGCACCAAACATTTGTCTGAATGCGAGACGGCCGATACGACCGAAACCGTTAATTGCAACTTTTGTTACTTTTGACATTTCAATGTCCTCCAAATAATGATTTTTTATTAAAATTTTAAATTTTTTCCAAATTTCGTCTTATACATTATATCTATAAAACCGCTTTAAGTCAATTGTTTTTACCGCATTATTTTAAATTTTCGGGATTTAAACACAATAGGTCGTCTGTTACGAACAGTCCGTCCTTTCTTATAAGTTCGCCGTCAAGGTAAATTTCTCCACCACCGTATTCTTTGGTTTGAATTTGCACCAAGTCCCAATGCACCGCAGAAACGTTACCGTTATAGCAGTCGTCGTAACAGCAACCGGGGGTAAAGTGAATTGAACCGGATATTTTTTCGTCAAATAAAATATCCCCCATCGGCTTAATTATATACGGGTTTACACCAAATGCAAATTCGCCGACAAACCTTGCGCCGTCATCAGTATCAAGAACGGCGTTAAGTTTTTCAGTATCGTTTGCAGTTGCCTTGATAATTTTGCCGTCCTTAAAGGTAAGCGAAACGTTTTCAAACTTAAATCCGTTTTCAACTGACGGGGCGTTGTAAGTAATAACGCCGTTTACACTGTCCTTTACGGGCGCAGTGTAAATTTCACCGTCGGGGATATTGCGTTCACCCGAACACTTTTTACTGCCTATTCCCTTTATTGAAAAACTTATATCGGTATCCTTTGCGATTATGCGCACTTTGTCCGCTTTATCAAGACGTGCTTTTAATGCGTCCATCGCCCTATCCATTTTAGAATAGTCAAGATTACAAACCTTAAAGTAAAAATCTTCAAATGCGTCAGTGCTCATATTTGCCTGAGCGGCCATACCCTGATTTGGATATCTAAGCACAACCCACTTAGTCTTTTTAACACGAATTTCGTGGTGAACGGGGTGCGAATAAAATTCGCTTTCGGCTTTCATATTTTGTTCTGGCACGTCAGATAGTTCGTTGCAATTTTCACCGCCACGAACACCAATGTATGCGTCCATTTCACTCATACGGAAAGAATCGTACTTAGCCCTTAATTTTGCTTGTTCTTCACTTTGACCAAGCAATAGTTCCCTTGTTACCCTATTGTCGTAAAGTTCAACGAACGGCAATGCCCCGACCTTATACGCTTCACGAACAAGGGCGTTTACTAACATATAGTCAATACCCTTTGCCTCGATTAAAACCTTTTCGCCCTTTTTAAGCGCGCAAGAGTAATTTATAAGCCCGTGCGCAAGTTGATTAATTCTAATATCTTGCATAAAAACACTCCAAAAAGTAATATAACAAATTTATTATACAACTTTATCGCATTTTTATAAAGTATTTTTAATAAAATTAGAAAAATATTTGCTTATTTGACAAAAAAGATATATAATGATATTTGTAAAAAGTTGGGTATTGACAATTTTTTACCTTAAAAATGCAAAAAAAATTATATTATATTATTTGGAGGCTATTATTATGGCATTAGTAAACTCAAAGAAAATGTTCGAAATGGCTGCTAAGGGTGGCTATGCAATCGGCGCTTTCAACGTAAACAACATGGAAATTGTTCAAGGCATTACCGAAGCTTGTAAAGAAGTTAACGCTCCTGTTATTCTTCAAGTTAGTAAGGGTGCAAGAGCATACGCTAACCACACTTACCTTGTTAAACTTGTAGAAGCAGCTGTTCAAGAATGTCCTGAAATTCCTATCGTACTTCACCTTGACCACGGTCCCGACTTTGAAACCTGTAAGTCTTGTATCGACGGCGGTTTCACGTCAGTTATGATTGACGGTAGCCATCTTCCCTTTGAAGAAAACATCGCTCTCACCAAAAAGGTTGTTGAATACGCTCACGAACGTGGCGTTACAGTTGAAGGCGAACTTGGCACTTTGGCTGGTATTGAAGACGACGTTAAGGTTGAACACGGTGCAGAAAGCTACACCAAACCCGAAGAAGTTGTTGAATTCGTTAAAAGAACGGGCGTTGACAGCTTAGCAATCGCAATCGGAACTAGCCACGGCGCATACAAGTTCAAACCCGAACAATGCACCAGAAACGAAGAAGGTATCCTTGTTCCCCCCGCACTCCGTTTTGACATCTTAGAAGCAGTTGCAAAAGAACTTGGTGATTTCCCAATCGTATTGCACGGTTCTTCTTCTGTTCCCCAAAACTACGTTAAGATGGTAAACGACAACGGCGGTAAAATGCCCGATGCTATCGGTGTTCCCGAAGAACAATTAAGAAAGGCTGCTGCTCTTTCAGTTTGCAAAATCAACATTGACTCTGACTTACGTCTTGCAATGACCGGTACTATTCGTCAATTCTTCAACGAAAAGCCCGACAAGTTCGACCCCAGAGAATATCTTAAACCCGCTCGTGCAAACATCAAAGAAATCGTTAAACACAAACTCATTAACGTTCTTGGTTGCGCAGGCAAAGCAGACGAATGCAAATAATATAAACAATAAATTAAGGTCGGTAGCTACCGACCTTTTTTTACGTCATTTCGACAAGCGACAGTGAGTTAAAAAATCTCTCTTTTTCCGTCATACTGAACGAAGTGAAACGGAGTTGAAGTATCTCTACTTCCCGTCATACTGAATGAAGTGAAACGTCTACTCAAATAGATATTGCTCCTACGTTTCACTACGGAGGGCTTCGCTCGACTCCACTACGTTTCGCTCAATATGACGGGTGTTAATAATATCAAAAAACACACAAAAAAATGCTTACCTTTAAGATAAGCATTTTTTTATTTGATGATAGAATTGACGATTTAAGTTAAATAACCTAAATCCAAATTAATTAATAAATTGCTTCATCGTTAGCTGCTTTTGCAACACCGTTAATTATGATTGTTTGCTCTTCGGCATTTTCAATGTAAACGTGTTTTATATCCGAAGCAAGATTGTTGTTTGAAAATATGAGTTGGTATTTTTCGCCTGCATATGGAGAAGAACCAGTTTGAACGAAGTTTTCCGTGTTATTTACATTGTTTTTTGTAAATGTTGCAACGCAGTCTTTGTCGCCAACAAACTTGATTGAATAATCTTTTTGAGTGTTAAAGGTGCAATCCGTAACGTTCAAGTCGTAGTTGCCGTAGATTTGCATAGCACGAGCACTGCTGTTTCCACCATTAAAAGTACAATCAGTAAAGTTCATCGTGCCGTGATTTGTTGTCCACCAAGACATAATGCCAGTTTCAGCACCAGATTCACCAGTAACATAGAAAGTGCATCCTTCAAAGGTGTAGTCTCCACCCCAAACACCTACACAAGGCTTCATGTTTTGAGAAGTTCCCGTATACCAGCCTGCGGTTTGAAGGGAATTGTCAATGGTAACGTTTTTAATAGTGAGAGCGGTTGTCGTACTGTTGCTTTGTCCGTTTATACCTGCGAGTTTTACACCTGCGCCTTCGTTAGCTTGTATAGTTAGTACACGATTAACACCTTTAACATCAACTACGCCGTATTCACCAGTTTCAAGAATTATAGTCATCACTGTTGCATCGTTTAGTGCAATACTCAATGAATTATCATCAACTGCTATTCTCTTTCCGTCAATAGTAAGAACGCCAGTTGTGCCTGAAACAAAACGTCCGAATAATGGGTGTGCTACGTTGTAGTTTCCGGTTACGCTACTGTAAGTAGCATTATTAATAATAGTTTTACCAACGTGTGCCGTTCCCACAATTACACCAGTGTGTTCATCATCTTCGCCGTTAAGCGCAACACCACTAACGTTAAAGTTTTTAATGATATTCGTTGTGTCAACGTTGCCACCCGCATGCGCAATCGCTGCGCCAACTGAACCGCCACCAGTAATTGAACCACCAGTTACTGAACAATTATCAATCGTGATATCACTGTAAACAGGGCCGTCATTCTGAACGTCCCAACCTGCGGTGTAACCGATGAAAGCAGATGCATACTTTGCGCTTTGTACCGTACAATCTTTTACATGACAATCTGTGATGGTAATTGCATCAGCAGTATCGCCATCGCCAACAAAAAGGGCCGCATAATTTGTAGTAGAAGATACCGAGCAGTTTTCAAGGTTTAATCCATCAAAGACGTACGCAGAAGAACCACTGTGTGCCACGAACAACGAAGGTTCTGTGCTTTCAAGGTTGCTTATCGTGTGGCCGTTGCCATGCATTGTAAATGCTTTATTGCCCGTAACAGGAGTGATTGTTTTGCCTGTCATATCGATATCGTTGTTAATTTCAAGAACATTTCCAGCCTTTAAGTTTGCAAAAGCATTAACTAAATCGTTTGCAGTGTAAATATAAAAGGTATTGTCTGCGGGGTCTTGCGTTTCTGCATTACCTTGAACTGCTTCAACTTTATAAGAAACGGTGCAAGTTTTGCCTTGGTAAACGTTACCTGCTTCTTTGGGAAGTTCAACAACTACGGGGATTATAGCGTCAGCAGAGCCAACGTCAAGAGTTGCCCATTTTGCAACGTAAGATACGCCGTTGTATTTTTGGTCACTGCCAATCTTCATTTCAAGCCCGCTAAACAAACCGTCGTCATTTTCACAAATGATAATGGTGCGATACTTAATAGTAACGTCACTATTGTTCTTAACAACAATGTTGAACTTAATTCCGTCGCCCGGCATAAACTTTGAAAGCGCTAAGCCGTCTTGGTCAAAGTTTGCAACGCCCTCAAACATATTGTTTGCGCCTGCCGTGTAATCAGCACCAAGTTTCTTTGTTTCAACTGAATTTTGGTCGATAGTTGCAGTTACGTTTACCGTACCAGAAGTTACAGCGATGTTCACTTTCGATTCGCTTGTAAAGAGTGCAAACGTTGCGCCTGCGATAAGCGAAATGCACATTACCACCGAAAGTATGCTTGTTAGTAATAATTTCTTCATGCTTTATACTCCTTCCTTTTTATTATTTACATATATATACATTAATTATATATATGCATAGTAAAGCACAAACAGTATACCCCCCCCCCATAAAAATGTCAAGAGTTTTACAGTAAAAAAATAAATAATTTAAAAAAGATAATTATTGCACAATGTTCAATTTATTTTTTGCTAATTACAAAACACGCATAACAATAGACTCTGCTCCTACGTTCGACTACGGAGAAACAGTATCACCTTTGACCGTCATTCTGAGCGTTAGTCGAAGAATCTATTTTTATATAGATGCTTCAACTTCGCTAACGCTTGGTTCAGCATGACGAGGTTATATAGTAATTTTTATAAAAACACAAAAAAAAGAGCCATCCGGCTCTTTTTCGATTTATATTGTTTAATTTAAGGGATTAGAAACAAGTTGCAGTAGGCTCGCTACGGGTTTTGGGTGAGATTGACCCTACCCAAGTGATATTTTAAGTGATTAGAAACGAGCAAGACAAGGCTCGCGAAGCGTTTTGGGTGAGACTAACCGTCTGGTTGTCGAAATCAAAACGCTAAGCAGTAACGAAGTATTGCGATGTTTATAATCACTTAAAAATTAGACGTTGCCTTGCGACTTCATAGCCTCTGCAACTTTTATGAACCCTGCAATGTTTGCACCTGCCATATAGTTGCCTGCCATGCCGTATTCTTTTGCTGCGTTATCACAAGCTTTGAAGATGCTCTTCATAATGTCGTGAAGTCTTTGGTCAACTTCTTCAAACGACCAAGAAAGACGGAGACTGTTTTGGCTCATTTCTAAGCCTGACGTTGCAACGCCACCTGCGTTTGCTGCTTTTGCAGGGCCGTAAAGAAGTCCGTTTGAAAGGTAAACTTCGATTGCTTCGGGGGTTGAGGGCATATTTGCACCTTCTGAAACAACCTTACAGCCGTTCTTAACAAGAGCCATTGCGCTTTCGCCATCGATTTCGTTTTGGGTTGCGCAAGGAAGAGCGATGTCACAAGGAATAGTCCAAATGCCCTTGCAACCTTCATGATATTCTGCGTTGGGACGATAAGAAAGATATTCTTTAATTCTCTTTCTTTCAACTTCTTTAATTTGTTTAACAGCGTCAAGGTCGATACCGTCTTTATCGTAAATATAACCGTTACTATCAGACATTGCAACTACTTTTGCGCCATAAGACGTTGCCTTTTCACAAGCGTAAATTGCAACGTTGCCAGAACCTGAAACAAGAACGGTTTTGCCTTCAAAACTTGTGCCGTTAGCTTGCAACATTTCGTTGGTAAAGTAGCAAAGACCGTAGCCTGTTGCTTGCTTTCTTGCAAGTGAACCGCCGTAATGGAGACCTTTACCGGTAAGTACGCCAACCCATTCGTTTCTAATTCTCTTGTACTGAGCAAGCATATAGCCAACTTCCCTTGCACCTACGCCGATGTCGCCTGCGGGAACGGCAACGTCTGCGCCGATATGACGGTAAAGTTCAGTCATAAAGCTTTGGCAGAAATTCATAATTTCGTTGTCTGACTTACCTTTGGGGTCAAAGTCAGAACCACCTTTACCGCCACCCATAGGAAGCGTGGTAAGACTGTTT
>JAZNFN010000015.1:0-10366 GCA_045576035.1 Christensenellaceae bacterium | reverse complement strand
GCATATACGGTGTTTGGAAGAGTTTCCCCCGAACAAAAAGCAATATTGGTTAAAGCCTTAAAAGACGCTGGTCACGTTACCGCTATGACTGGCGATGGTGTAAACGATATTCTTGCATTGAAAGAATCTGACTGTGCAATTTCCGTTGCCGCCGGTAGTGATGCTGCAAGAAACGTTTCACATCTTGTATTACTTGACAATAATTTTAATTCGTTACCAAAAGTAGTTTACGAAGGTAGGCGAGTTATTAATAACGTCCAAAGTTCAGCGTCATTATTTCTAATGAAGACTATATTTACTATGTTAATGGCGGTTATAGCGTTATGCTTACCTTATATGCAAGCATATCCGTATAAACTTTCAAATATGATTATGTTTGAAGTTTTCATAATCGGTATCCCCTCTTTCTTTTTATCTTTCCAACCAAACGATTCTAAGGTTGAGGGAAGATTTATTAACTACGTTATCAAAAAATCTTTACCAAGTGCAGTTTTAATGATAGTTAGCGTACTTATTATTGAGATTTTTAGAATGACCGTTGGCTCTTTCCCAAGTGAAGTTTACGACACTATGGGCGTATACGTTTTAACGTTTGCAGGCGTAATTAATCTATTTATAACTTGCGCACCCTTGAACAAGTTCCGTTCGTTCGTGTTTTTCAGCAGTTTATTAGTAATCGTGTTAATAACGGCACTTTCGCTTGGTGGTAGATTTGAGTCGCTGTTGTCTCTCACAGCAATGCTTCCACTATCAATTTATTGGCACCACGTTCTTATAGTTGTTGTAGTAACTCTTATTGACGTTCCAATAGCAATACTATTACACAAACTTTGCGATAAATTAAATTTTAAAAAAACGTCTAAATAAGCAAAATCTAACCGAATTTATTTAAAAGTAAAAAACCGCCTATATGGCGGTTTTTATTTTTATTGATTATTAGTTCTTTTCGTCAATTAATTTAACGATATCGCCAACGGTTTTAATGTTGACTGCATCTTCTTCGGGTACGGTTATATTGAATTCTTCTTCAAGCCCCATAAGCATTTCAACCACATCAAGAGAATCTGCACCTAAATCTTTAACAACTTCTTTATCTTCGGTGATTTCTTCAACCGGTCTATTGAGTTGTTTAGAAATAAGTTCTTTAACCTTATCGACTGTTGCCATCAAACGTATCCTCCATATTATTTATACATATATTATAATATATTTATCATTTAATTGCAAGCATAATTAAAACTTTTTTATTTTATGCCTCACAAATAAGCACATTCATAGAGTATGGTTTGATTGTAATTGTATCTTGGTATTGTTTATTCTCAATTAAATCCAAAAGTTTTCCATCGAACTCAAAATCATACTCTTTTTCACCAACGTTCACAGCTATCAAAACTTCGCTGTTGTCGTCTGAGCGTGAATAACAGTAAAAGCCGTTCGAAACGCAAATTTCTTTTAGCTCTCCACAAGTAAATGCCGAATAATTCTGTCTTAACCTACCTAAAAATTTATACCACTCAATCAATTCATTATCTTCTCTTCCCCAAGGATAAGTAGCCCTGTTTAGTGGGTCACTATAACCTTGCATACCCGCTTCATCGCCATAATATAAGCTTGGAACGCCACAAAGCGTGTACTGCAATAACGATGCCACTTTTAGATTAAATTTAGCTACGTCCATCTTGTCAAATTCAATCTTATATTCAGCCATTTGGGTTTTAGACATACCATCGCAGTCTCTTGCACCAACAGCCGTGATTAAACGCATTGTATCGTGCGTAGATAACAAATTCATCATTGCGTGTAGAGACAAATGCGGATAGTGGTCTAACTGACTTTTTACTACAAATGATAAATGATTTGCATTTTTGTTTTTAACAAAGTCAATAATGGCATTTTTCAACGGATAATTCATAACGCTATCAAGTTCTTTGCCTTGCAAGTACTCTCGCCTATTGCCGTATGAAATTTTGTTTGACGCATCTTCCCAAACTTCACCGATAATTATAGCATCACTGCTTTCGTTTTTTACTGCCTCACGAATTTTTCTAACAAAAGGCGTTGGAAGTTCATCGACAACGTCTAATCGCCAACCACTTATACCAAGCCTAATATAGTGTCTTAAAACCCCTTCTTTGCCTGTAATGAACTCAACGTAATCATCGTTGCTTTCGTTTATTGCTGGAAGCGTTTTAATTCCCCACCACGACTCGTACTTGTTCGGGTAATCGTTGAAATTATACCACTTATAATAGGGTGATTCTTTGCTTTGATAAGCGCCCAATGAGTTATAGGTACCATATTTATTAAAATAAATACTGTCGTCGCCCGTATGATTAAATACCCCGTCAAGCACTATGTATATGCCGTTTTCTTTTGCGGAACATATTAGTTCTTGCAACGAGGCTTTATCGCCTAAAAGTGAATCTATTTGCATATAATCACCCGTATCGTAACGATGATTTGAAAACGCCTTAAATATAGGATTTAAGTATATAACTGTAACGCCAAGACTTTTTAAATACGGTAATTTTTCTTTTATTCCTTTTAAGTCACCACCAAAAAAGTCATTGTTTGTAATTTCGCCTTGTTCGTTGGGCAAAAAAACGGGCGTATCACTCCAATTTTCGTGCAAAACTTTTCCATTTGGGACAACCTTTTCTTGCTCCGCCCTATAAAACCTATCGGGAAAAATTTGATAAATTACTCCGCCGTATATCCAACTAGGAACGGAATAATTTTGCTGGTATACTGTTAGTTGAAATTCTTTTACTTCGTGAGATACTCTACCCTTAAAATTATCGTTTATGATATAGCTACCATTATACAAGTCAAAATAATAAAAGTATAAGCCCACGTTAAATTCAGTTTCCATATAAAAGTAGTCGTGGCACTTTTGCATTTCAATCTTTATAAGGTTATCCGTGCCGTCTTTACGCAAAACGAAAACGACAGAGTCAAAATTACCTTTGACTCTGAACGTTATTTTTGTTTTTTCGGGAACAGCGCCCGTTATGCTTTTATAAAATTTGTCTATCGGATTGTAAATCATTTAATAATTAAATCCTTTTAAGTCCCCAAATATTATCAGCGTACTCTCTAATACTTCTATCGCTAGCAAATATGCCTGCGGTCGCTATATTATTTAGGCTCTTTTTAGCCCAATCTAATTTGTTTTTATATACTTTATCCGCTTTATCGTGTATGTCGCAGAACGAACCAAAGTCTGCAAGACACATATACGGGTCGGCAACAGAACTGCCCGTCAATAAGTAGTGCGAAATATCCGAAAAGCTTTGACCATTAAATCCAACGTTTAATGCGTTAATAACCTTTTCAAGCTTAATATTGTTTGTATAGTATATTGAAGAATTGTAGCCTTGCGCCCATTTTCTATCAACTTCTTCGGCAGTAAGACCGAAAATGAAAATATTATCCTTTCCGCAAGCTTGTTGCATTTCAACGTTAGCACCGTCAAGCGTACCTATTGTCAACGCACCGTTAATCATAAATTTCATATTGCCCGTTCCGCTTGCTTCTTTGCCCGCTTGCGAAATTTGTTCGCTTATTTCAGTTGCAGGCATAAGTTTTTCCGCCATAGAAACGCAATAATCTTCTAAATAAACGACGTTCAATTTCTCGTTTATCTTGGGGTGTTTTTTAATATCTTCACTTAAACAGCAAATAAGTTTAATTATTTGTTTTGCAAAATAGTACCCCGGCGCTGCTTTTGCCCCAAAAATAAACGTCTTAGGTTGCATAGGCATATCGGGATTTTCTTTCAAGTCGTTATATAGCGATATAATATAAAGTGCATTTAATAATTGACGTTTATATTCATGTAAACGCTTTGCTTGTACGTCGAAAAGCGTGTCGGGATTAATAACGAATCCTTGTTTTCTTTTTGCGTATTCACAAAACTGTAATTTTTTAATTTTCTTAATTTTATTAAGCTTTTCAAGTACTGCCTTGTCGTTTTCAAACTTTTTAAAATCAATGAGTTTAGAAGCGTCTTGAACGTAACCATCACCTATGCACTCATTTAAAAGGTCACAAAGTTCGGGGTTTGATTGACAAAGCCAACGTCTATGCGCAATACCGTTAGTTACGTTTGTAAACTTGTAAGGATAAACGTCGTTAAAGTCCTTAAAAATACTGTTTTTTATTATTTCACTGTGCAGTGCAGAAACGCCGTTTACGGTATGAGAAGCAACAACGCAAAGATTTGCCATCTTTATTTGATTGTGAGAAAAAATACTCATACGGTTAATTTTGTCCCAATCCCCTGGGAACTTTTCCCACATTTGAACGCAAAATCTTTCGTTTATTTCTCTTAAAATCATGTGTATTCGTGGTAAGCGCCTTGCTATTAGGTCTTCGCTCCATTTTTCAAGCGCCTCGCTCATAACTGTATGGTTTGTATAAGCAACCGTTCTCGTTACAATATTCCAAGCACTGTCCCAACTATATCCACGTTCGTCCATAAGTATACGCATAAGTTCAGGAATACACAATGCTGGATGCGTATCGTTAATGTGTATTGCAGCCTTTTCTGGAAGCGTATCAAGACTGCCGTAACGCTTTTCGTGGTCTAACACGATGTCTTGTAGTGCAGCAGAAACAAGTAAATATTGCTGTTTTAATCTTAAAGATTTGCCTTCAAAATGGTTGTCGGACGGATAGAGTACCTTTGAGATAAGGTCTGCTTCGTTGTCTTCTTGCATACTGCGCATATAATCGCCCTGCGAGAAGGTCTTCATATCAAAGTCACGAATATTTTGCGCTTTCCAAAGCCTTAAAACAGAAACTGCTTCACTATCTTTTCCCGATATCATCATGTCGTATGCAACGGCTTCTACTTCCTTAGCGTCGTAGTGCGCTATTTTTAAGCCGTTTTCAGTCCAATATTCTTTAATATGACCGTCAAACTTAACTTTAAACGTTTTATCGTGCCTTTGCGTGAGCCAAACTTCACCACCCGGAAGCCAAATATCAGGCAATTCAGTTTGCCACCCGTCAACTATTTTTTGTTTAAACAAGCCATATTCGTACCTAATTGAATAACCCATTGCAGGATAATCTTGACTTGCAAGTGCATCCATAAAGCACGCCGCAAGCCTACCCAAGCCACCATTGCCTAAACCAGCATCCGGCTCTTGTTCGTAAAGGTCTTCTAACGAACAGTTAAACTCTTTTTTAAGAGTAGCATTAAAAGCGTCTTGAACACTTAGATTGTAAGTATTATTTTTAAGCGATTGCCCTAGCAAAAACTCCATGCAAAGATAATATACTCTCTTACCACCTTTTTCACGGTACTTTTTGTTAAATGCACTTCTTTTTTCAAGAAGAATATCTCTAACACACATTACAACGGCTTTATAAACTTGTTCTTTCGTTGCCTCTTTTGCCGTTACGCCAAAATACCTTGATAACTTGCTTTTGATTAAAGCACTTACTTCTTTTTCCGTAATAGAATTCATTTACTTCTCCTGAAAATTATTTGTTGTATAATTCTTCATATTTTCCCGCTTGAACTTTCCAAGAAAAATCAGTTGTCATTGCACGACGTTGTACGTCACTCCATGCCGTTTTATCTTTATAAGTCCTTACTGCTTGATTTATAACGTTTAGCATATCGTGTGCGTTGTAGTCGGCAAAGGTAAACCCGTTACCACTATCCCCCGTATATGCTTTAATACTGTCGTTTAAACCACCTGTTTCACGAACGACAGGCACAGTGCCGTATCTACTTGCAATCATTTGCGACAGTCCGCAAGGTTCTGACTTAGACGGCATAAGGAATATATCTGCACCTGAATAAATTTTTCGTGATAAATCTTGGTTATAAGCAATTATTGTTACACACTTTCCACTGTAAGTGTTTGCTATATGCGTGAAATAATTTTCATACGCTATTTCACCCTTTCCTAAAATAACAACTTGAACGTCCTGAGTTAAAAGATTTTCAAGAACGTGGCGCACAAGGTCTAAACCCTTATGTGAAACTAATCTCGATATTATTGCAATTATAGGAACGTCTTTTCTTTCGGGAAGATTTAACATCTTTTGAAGTTCAGTCTTACAAACTTCCTTTCCCGATAAGTCGTCAATAGAGTAATTGCTAAATAAGCATTTATCCGTTTTAGGATTATAGTAATCTATATCTATACCGTTCAATATTCCACAAAGTTTCGATTCGTTTCTAACAATAATATTTTCAAGCCCGTGAGCAAAGAATGCACATTTAATTTCTTGCGCATAAGTTGGGCTAACGGTAGATACGATATCAGTCATTTCGATAGCGCCTTTCATAAGGTTTACACAGCCGTTAAACTCTACAAAATTTTTAATTGACTCTGAAAAGCCGAATAGACTTTCATAAGTATCCATATTGAATATGCCTTGATATTCAATGTTATGAATTGTGAATACGGTTTTAATTTTTCTAAAATTCTCATCACCGTAATACATTCCTTTTAAGAAAATTATAGAAGCGGCTGTTTGCCAATCGTTACAATGCAAAACGTCGGGGTAAATATTTAACCTTGCAATCATGTCAAGAGCGGCACGAGAGAAGAACGCAAAGCGTTCACCATCATCGTAAAAGCCGTAAATATTTCCTTCACGCTTAAAGTAATATTCGTTATCTATAAAATAGAACTTAACGCCTTCGTGTTCGCAATAGAATACGCCAGCATACTGCCAACGCCAAGCAACCGAAACGTTAAAGTTTGTTAAAAATTTAAATTTGGATTTAAATTCATCCTTGATATTACTATATAAAGGCAACACTACGCTTATATCTAAATGTTTATTCTTTGCAAGTGATTTAGGAAGCGACCCAAGAACGTCAGCAAGTCCACCCGTCGCTATAAACGGAGCGGCTTCTGAACCTAAGAAAATTATTTTCTTCTTTTCTTTTATTTTTATTTCGGGCAATTTTGCCGTGGTCTTTTTAGTCGTTGTTTTCTTTACAGGTAGTGTATTTGCCGTTGCTATCTCTTTATTTTTTGCCATTAAATTCTCCTTAAATCATTATACCTTTCCCGATATAGAACGGGTGATTTTCACTGCCTGATAAAACCTTTTTATCCTTAATTACAACGTTTTTATCGGCAATTATACAGTTAAGTGTTGAATTTTCACCAAGAACGGTGTTTTGCATTATGATACTGTTTTTAACAACTGCACCACGGGCAACCTTAACGTTTCTAAATATTATACTGTTTTCAACTTCACCTTCAATAATACAGCCATCGGCAATCATTGAATTTTTTACGATTGCACTATTGCCGTATTTGGTAGGTGCGGAGTCACGAATTTTAGTAAACACGCTCCTATCCCCGAAAATTTCGTTACGAACGTCTTTATTAAGCAAACTCATACTGCTATCATAATATGCTTGAAGCGACGTAATTCCTGCAAAAAAACCTTTATGCTCATACCCAATAATCTTCATACTGTCTAGGTTGGAAGCTATAACGTCAGACATAAAATGACGCTTACCGTGCGAAATGCTATCCATAACGATATTTTGAAGCAACGATTTTTTCATAACGAAAACGTTTGTAAACACGTTGCTTATGCCATCTTCAATTCTTTCGTTGTATTTAACGCCAACTATTCTATTCCCAAGGATATCAAACGTCGTTGCGTTCTTTTCAGAATAAGTGCCTTTTTTCAAACTTTTATATACAAGTGTGATATCTGCGTGGTTGCGAATATGGTTTTCTATAACTTCATTAAAGTTTATTCTGCACACCGTATCGCAGTCTGTCATAACCACATATTCTTCGTCCGCCCTAAACAAAAAGTTGGTTATGCCTTTAAGTGCTTCAAGTCTTGACGTATATAAAGAACTACTTTCAGCGTCGCCATAAGGCGGTAAAATAATAACACCACCGTCTTTTCTTGCTAGGTCCCAATCTTTACCGCTTCCAACGTGGTCCATAAGCGACTGATAGTTGCTTTTAGTAATAATACCAACGGTATCAATACCTGAATTAACCATATTGGATAACGGGAAGTCTATAAGCCTATATCTTCCGCCAAACGGAATAGAACCAAGTGTTCTTATCCTTGCAAGTTCGGGAACGTTATTATCGTGGATATTTGAAAAAATAATACCAACCGCTCTCATATTAGTTGCCCTCCTTTGCAATATCTTTATCAATAATTGCACCGCCCTCAACCGTTACGTTATCGCCTATCGTAACGTTTCTACCAAGAACGGCAATACCCTTTTTATTTTCTTTGCTTTCACCAATTACAGCATTTTTGCCAACGATGGTATTTTCATCAATAATAGAATATTCAACCACCGAATTTTCACCTATTCTAACGTCGCCCATTATAATACTGTTTCTAACAACTGCGCCCTTTTCGATAATTACGTCGCTTGAAAGAACAGAATTTTCAACCGTGCCGTAAATTTCACAGCCTGACATTATAATGCTGTTGTAAGTTTTTGCGCCTTCACCTATAAAATGTGGCGGTGCTAACGGACTCCTTGACTGAATCTTCCACGACGTATCGGTTACGTCAAACTTAGGACTGTCACCCAAAAGGTCCATATTTGCTTCATAAAGTGAGTCAATAGTTCCAACGTCCTTCCAATAGCCATCAAATTCATACGCCATCATCTTCTCACCGCTAGACAACATTTTTGGAAGAATATCCTTACCAAAGTCGTTTGAAGAGTCGGGATTTTGACTATCTTCTTCTAAGTATTTATAAAGTTTTTTTGCTGAGAATATGTATATTCCCATTGACGCAAGTGTTGATTTTGGATTTTTCGGCTTTTCTTCAAACTCATAAATACTTCCGTCTTCGTTCGTGTTAAGTATGCCGAATCTTGAAGCCTCTTCCTTTGGAACGTTGATTGCAGCAATAGTACAATCAGCATTGTTTAAAATATGATAATTAAGCATTATCGAATAATTCATTTTATAAATATGGTCGCCCGATAACACTAAGACGTAATCGGGGTTAAACTGATTTATAAAACGTAAATTTTGATAGATTGCGTTTGCCGTGCCCTTATACCAATCAGATGAATTCTTACCTTGATAGGGCGGTAAAATATGAACGCCACCAAACGTTCTATCTAAGTCCCACGGTTGACCGTTACCGATGTAATAGTTTAGTATCATCGGTTGATATTGCGTAAGCACGCCAACGGTATCGATACCTGAGTTTACGCAGTTGGAAAGTGGAAAGTCGATTATTCTATATTTACCGCCAAACGATACCGCAGGTTTTGCGATATTATTTGTCAGTGCATACAGTCTACTACCCTGTCCACCTGCCAAAAGCATTGCCACACATTTTTTCTTCCTCATCATATATAGTATGTCTCCTTAAAACATTACTTAACTTTTTTAATCTTTCTTAGAAAGTACACACCCGAAAATTTAGGTAAATCTATTTTTATAGAATATTCTTTTGAGTGTGCTTTTTCTTTCCTTGCCCTATAAGCTGTTTTTATTTTCCCACTACCGCCAAACTCTTGTTCATCAGAACTTATTATGAGCTTATATTCGCCTTTTTCACAGCCAACAGAATAACCTTTATAATCATTACCAGAAAAATTTAATATTGCAATCAATAAATTTTTATTTTTGTCCTTACGGCTAAATATAACAATATTATTATCTTTTTCGTCGGTGCTTATCCATTCAAAGCCGTCCCACCCGTCTTCAATATTATATAACGGTGGTGTGCTTTTATATACTTTATTTAATTTTTTATTAAATTCATGTAATTTATTATGAAGGTCGAATTTTAGCATGAAAAACTCTAAGCCTTCTTGATAGTTCCACTCTTTAAACTGCCCGAACTCATTACCCATAAAGGAAAGTTTTTTACCTGGGTGAGCAAACATATAAAGCAAAAAAGTGCGTAGATTTGCAAACTTTTGCTCTATATCGCCAGGCATTTTGTCAAGTAGCGACTTTTTGCCGTGAACAACTTCGTCGTGAGAAATAGGTAAAACGTAATTTTCGCTAAAAGCGTACATCATTGAAAAGGTCAATTTATTGTGAACGTATGACCTAAAATACGGGTCGGTCGCCATATACGACGTAACGTCGTTCATCCAACCCATATTCCACTTGTAGTTAAAGCCTAAACCGCCCATACTAACGGGTTTAGTTATCATAGGAAATGCAGTTGATTCTTCTGCTATCATAAGTGCGTTTGGAAATTTTTCAAAAACAACAGTGTTTAACTTCTTGAAAAATTCAATGGCTTGTAAGTTGTAGTTACCACCTTGCTCGTTGGGAATCCATTCCCCGTCCTTTCTATCGTAATCAAGGTATAACATTGAAGCGACCGCATCAACACGCAATCCGTCAACGTGAAATTTTTC
>JAZNFN010000014.1:0-6851 GCA_045576035.1 Christensenellaceae bacterium | reverse complement strand
CGAATATGAAAGCAAATTATTTGAAATCTTTAATCGTACTGATAAGGCAACTGTAAAAAAAGTTGGCGACGTTTTAATTGACCTTAAAAATAATCTTTATGGCTTTGAAGTCGACGCAGGTAAGTCAGACCTTTTATCAGGAAAAATTGACGTAAATTTTGCGTGGAGTGGTGACGCAGTCTATTCTATGTGGGAAGCTGACGAAATGGGTATAGAACTTGGTTATGCCGTACCCGAAGAAGGTAGTAACGTTTGGTTTGACGGTTGGGTAATGACAAAAAACGCTAATGAAGAACTTTCTATGGAGTTTTTAAATTTCGTTTCAGACCCACGAATTGCAGTTCGTAATATGGATTATATAGGATATACAAGTTGTATCGGTGGCGACGAAGTGTTCGATTATGTGCTTGGAAATTTTTCTGACGACGAAGGTGAACTTGAACAAGTAGACTTAAAATACTTCTTTGACCCAACGGATACTGCTGGCAACTACGTCGTTGAAGTTTTACCCGAAAATAGAAGATATTTATTTGCTCAATACGCTGATGAACAAACGATTTTAAGATGTGCAGTAATGGATAATTTTAGTAACGAAGACTTAATACTTGTAAATGAAATGTGGAACAAGGTTAAACTTATAACTCTACCTGATTACGTTTTAATAGTCTCAGCAATACTGATAGTATTAATAATAGGGTTGGTTGTAGTATTGAAGTTTAAGGATAGAATTTTCGTTAAAGCAATTTCTTCACAGCAGACAAAACCTAGAAGAAAAGGCTGTAAAGTAATAAAAATTGAAGATTTGAAATAAAAGAAATCCCGTTGATTTATCAAAATCAACGGGATTTTTATGTTGTTTATAAAAGTTCGTTAAACGAATAGATATATTTATCAGCAATTGCTTTGATTTGTTCGGTTAAATTTTCCGAAGATTTATCAAAAACGCCTATCGTGTTAAGTCCTGCGTTTTTAGCGGTGGTTAGTGCATTGATATTATCGTCAAAAAAGTAAGCATCGTGTGGATTTACCCCTAAAAGTTCAATTACCTTATCATAAATTCTTACGTCTGTTTTTGTAAGGTTGAAATCGTCGGTACTCCAAAGATTATCAAATAGTTCGTAAACTCCGTTTCTTTTTAAGCAAGGGTCAAGGTTGACGTGCGGACTTGCCGTCAAAACGTTTAGGCTATGACCTTCTTTTTTTATTTTTTCAAGGAAAGTTTTTACGCCGTCTTTTAGCACAATTTCATCACGATATCGTGGCAAGCAATATTCAGCGTTTAACTTAAACATTTCTTCAACAGTATACGTTATACCAAAATGAGACCTAAAATATTCAGCGCACGCTTTTCCGCCCATAGTTGCTATGGTTAGAATAAAGTCATCGGGGTAGGAAATATTTTGTGAATCTAAAATGTTTAGCATTGCTTTTGCCCATACAGGCATTGAGTCAACAAGTGTTCCGTCAAGGTCAAAAATAAATGCTTTTTTGTTTTCCATATCGTATCCTTTAATAATCCCAAGTGGGAATGTATTTTTCATTTGCACTTTCAAGTGCTTGGTAAAACATATTGCGTATATCAAGAGTTAAAGCATAATCAATTACCGAATCGTATTCACGCTTAGTAACTTTTCTTTGTAGTTCGGGGAAAGAGTCTATTTTGCCAAACGGTGTATACTGACTCATAACGTTTATATAAGCATTGTCTTTAATATTAGTAAACCAATCAAGAATTTTTTTACTGTCAGACACTGCTTGGGGAAGAACTAAATGGCGAACTATAACACCGCTTTTAAGTAGTCCGTCCTTACCCAAGATAAAAGGCTTGCTTTGTACCATAAATTCAATTGCCTTACTTGCTTTTATAAAATAATTTTCTTTGCCCGTATATCTCTTTGAAAGAGAGGGGGAAAAGAACTTCATATCTGGCAAATAAACGTCAACGTAGTCGTTTATTTTTTCAAGAATTTCAACGTTTTCATATCCGTGAGTGTTATAAACAACGGGTATTGACGGCTTATAAATTTTAAACGCTTCGATAATCTTATTTGAGTAATGAGTGGGGTTTACAAGATTAATGTTATGCGCTCCCATATTTTCAAGTTTCTTAAAAATATCGGCGAGTTGATTAACTGAAATTTGTTTTCCACGCAAGCTTCTTGAAAGTTCGTAGTTTTGGCAAAACACGCATTTAAGCGAACACCCACAAAAGAAAACGGTGCCAGAACCAACTGTTCCGCTAATTATCGGTTCTTCAAATTTATGCAAAGAATATTTTGCAATATAAACGTTATCATCTGTTCCGCAAAGTCCTTTACTTACGCTTTTATCAACTGAGCAGTTATTAGGGCAGAGTGAACAATAAGTCTTATTCAAGTTCAAACGCTCCTGTGTAAAGTTGATAGTATTTGCCTTGTTTAGCAATTAGTTCTTCGTGTGAGCCACGTTCTATTATTTTGCCTTGGTCAAGAACCATAATAACGTCAGAGTTTTGTACGGTAGAAAGCCTATGCGCAATAACGAATACTGTGCGACCTTGCATAAGTCTATCTGTACCTTTTTGAACTAGCGCTTCTGTTCTTGTGTCAATAGAAGACGTTGCTTCGTCCATTATCATAACGGGCGCATCTTTTACGGCTGCACGAGCAATTGATAAAAGTTGGCGTTGACCTTGCGAAAGGTTAGCACCGTCCGCCGTGAGCATAGTATTATATCCGTCGGGAAGCCTTGTTATAAAGTCGTGTGCATAAGCAAGTTTTGCCGCTTCAATACATTCTTCATCAGTTGCAGAAAGTCTACCGTAACGAATATTTTCCATAACCGTACCTGTAAACAAGTTAGTGTCTTGTAAAACTATGCCCAAAGAACGTCTTAGGTCGGCTTTTTTGATTTTATTAATGTTAATACCATCATAACGAATTTTGCCGTCAGCAATATCGTAAAAGCGGTTTATAAGATTTGTTATAGTAGTTTTGCCAGCGCCCGTTGCACCGACGAAAGCGATTTTTTGACCGGGGTGAGCGTAAAGTGAAACGTCGTGAAGAACTATTTTATCGGGGACGTAACCAAAGTCAACGTCAAACATTTGAATATCGCCTTTAAGTTCGGTATAAGTAATTGTGCCGTCTGCTTTATGTGGGTGTTTCCACGCCCAGTGTCCCGTTCTTTCTTGTGTTTCGGTAATAGTGCCGTCGGGGGAGACGTTGCAACGAACAAGCGTAACGTATCCATCGTCCGTTTCGGGTTCAGCGTCCATTAATTCAAACAATCTTGATGCGCCCGCAAGTCCCATTACGATAGCGTTTATCTGTTGTGATGACTGTGAAATTTGTCCTGTAAACTGTTTGCTTATAGGTAAAAATGCAATAATTGCAATAAGGAACGTTGTAGCACCTGTTTCGGTATAAATTGGGTCGAATCCCGTAATTGTAAGATTTGGAACGTTAAGAGCAACTAAAATTCCACCTATGAACGCTAAAAGAACGTATAAAATGTTACCAAGGTTGCCCATTATAGGCATAAGTATATTTGCAAAAGTATGTGCGCTTGTAGCGTCTTTGCAAAGTTGGTCGTTCTTTTGGTCAAACTTTTCTTTACTTTCATCTTCGTGGCAAAACACTTTGACTACTTTTTGGCCGTGAATCATTTCTTGAACGTAGCCTTCTTCTGCACCGAGTGACACTTGCTGTTTAACGAAATATTTGGCACTGTTTCCACCAACCGTCTTGGTAACAATGAACATTATTACAATACCTAAGAAAATTACTAGCGATAGCCAAATGCTTGAAGTAAACATAATAACAAGTAAGGTGGTAACACTAATTAACGACGAATATAAACTAGGGATACTTTGCGATACTAATTGCCTAAGCGCATCGGTATCGTTGGTATAAGAACTCATAATATCGCCTGTTAGGTGCGTGTCGAAATATCTAATAGGGAGCGACTGCATCTTGTTAAACACGCTCGTTCTTATTTGATGTAAAAAACTTTGGGTTACGGTTGCCATCGTGCGAGTTTGTATAAAGTTGCAGATGATAGAAGTTAGATAAACCGTGCCCATTGTAATAAACAAGGTAATTAATCCTGACAAAACAGCAGAATAACTTGATTTTATACCTTGGTCGACGAGTTCAAGCAACTTTCTTAAAAACACCGAAGACGTAACGCCTGTAATAGCACTTATTGTTAGGCACACAAAAACGATGGTCATATAACCTTTATTTCTTGCAAAAAGCATACCTAATACACGTTTGAGAGTTCCTTTTTTTGCCTTGGGTCTAGGTCCGCCTTTCATTTGACCTCTGCCACCACGCATATTCATTGGTTTAGCCATTAACTTCACCTCCGTCGCTTTCTTTATTGTTTTGTGAACGGTAAAGTTCTTGATAAATTTCATTGCTTTCCATAAGCGTTTGGTGTGTTCCTAACGCTGAAATTGTTCCGCCGTCCATAATAATAATTTTGTCAGCATCTTGAACAGATGCGATTCTTTGAGCAATAATTATTTTAGTCGTTTCGGGAATATATTCCTTAAACGACTTTCTTATAAGCGCATCGGTTTTGGTATCGACAGCGCTAGTAGAGTCGTCAAGAATAAGGATTTTGGGTTTTTTAAGTAACGCTCTTGCAATACATAAGCGTTGTTTTTGTCCGCCCGAAACGTTTACACCACCTTGCTCTATAAATTTATCTAATTCCATATTGCCTATTTGTGCAAGGTCAAGTGCTTGTTGTATTTGTTCGTCAGTAGCGTTTTTATCGCCCCACTGCATATTTTCTCTAACCGTGCCAGAAAATAAAACGTTCTTTTGAAGAACCATCGCAACAGAATTTCTAAGAGTATCAAGGTCGTAATCTTTAACGTTTACTCCGCCGACGTTGACGTAACCTTCACTAACGTCGTATAGACGGGGGATAAGTTGAACAAGGGTGGACTTACTTGAACCCGTGCTACCGATAATCCCCACCGTTTCACCACTGTTAATCTTAATGTTGATGTTGGATAAAGCGTGCTTTTCAGCCTTTGTAGAATACTTAAAGAAAACGTTTGAAAACTCAATGCTTCCGTCTTTAACTTCGGTAACGGCACTATCAGGTGAAGTGATTGAACTTTTTTCATTAAGCACTTCCGAGATACGCCTTGCAGACGCAGCAGACATAATCATCGTTACCATAATCATCGACAACATCATAAGCGACATTAGCATTTGGAAAGAATAGGTCATAAAACTTTGAAGTTCAGTCATTTTTAGCAATGCTTCTTTTGAATCAATGATTAAATAAGAACCTAAAATATAAATTAGTATTAGACCTGTATAGATGCAAAAGTTCATAAGTGGACCGTTGAATGCTATAATTTTTTCCGCCTTTGTGAAATCGTTTTTAACGTTTAAGGAAGATTTATTGAACTTTTCCTTTTCGTAATCTTCTCTGACGTAAGATTTAACCACACGCATACCGCTTATGTTTTCTTCAACAGATTCGTTCATCTTATCGTATTTTTTGAATATTCTGTTAAAGAAAGGCACGGCTTTTGTCATTATAAGAATAAGACCCGTGGCAAGTATAGGCGTTGTGCAAAGGAATATAAGCGCCATAGTAGAGTTGATTGTAAAGGACATTACCATTGAAAATATAAGCATAAACGGTGAGCGAACGGCAGTTCTTATAATCATCATATAGCTCATTTCAACGTTCATAACGTCGGTGGTAAGCCTTGTTATTAAACTTGAAGATGAAAATTTATCAATGTTAGAAAAAGAAAAGTCTTGTATTTTGTAATACATATCTTTTCTTAAATTTTTAGCAAATCCACTTGAAGCGATAGCACAAAATTTACCAGAAAGGGCACCGCACATAAGTGAAAGTAATGCCAACACGATAAGTGCAAGCCCAAACCATAATATAGTGGTCAGCAATACGGGGGTAGAGTTGCCAAAAATAAGTTTCACTATTTGCACTGAAAGGGGGTTGGGATTTTGTGGATTGTTAGTTATATAGTCCATTGCACCTAAAAGCAAGGTCATAACAAAGGGAATAAGGCATTCAAAAATAACTTCTATCGCTACGAAAAGGGGCGCTAAAAGTGAAGGCTTTCTATATTCTCTTATTGATTTTGACAAGGTTTTAACAGCAAAGAATACGCCGTTTTTGTCAGTTCCTATTTGTTTTTTACTCATTACTGTTTCTCCTTCTTAAAAATATCTATAATAAGTTCAATGTTGGGGAATTCAAAATCATGCTTAAATTCCTTGGGGCAAAGAATAAAGTTTAGCGTTGCGCCTTGAATGATAGAGTTGTATAACTTAGCACATTCTTTTGCTTGATAATCATCTCTAAAATCACCCGATTTAATGCCGTCTTCAAAAAAAGAAAACATCTTAATATGCGGGGGAGTTTTGCACTTGGGCGGAAGCGCACCAGACTCTGCTTTTGCAAACACTGTTGACACAAAAAAGTAATAACGGTATGCAAAAATCTCGTCATTTTTAATATTGTCAAACGTATATTTGGTGAGTTTAAAAAGCTTTTCAACGTAGTTATCTTTGGTTGAAATAACTTGGTCAAGAAAGTCCATCATATTCTTGCCACGATATTCTGTAACTGCATTAAAAATTTCATTTTTGCTGTTAAAATAATGATAGAATAAACCGTGACTACACTTGGCTTTTTTAACTATGTCGTTTACGGTTGCTCCGTCAAAGCCTTTTTCACAAAAAACCTTTAAGGCTGCGTGAACGATTTGGTTTTTCCTATCGCACCGTGCAGTGTTTTTTTGCTCTTCAATTTTGGGCATAATTCTCCTTTTTTTTGACACGAAAGTCAACTGTTTAAGTCGGAGGCCAAGC
>JAZNFN010000013.1:0-11633 GCA_045576035.1 Christensenellaceae bacterium | reverse complement strand
TCTCCGCCAAACGTGATCAAATTCGAACCTAGAAAGGAAGATGAGTTTGTTCACTTTTTGTTTTTTAAAATCAAAGAGCACGGAAATTTCCGTGCTCTTAATATTGTCAATGACAAACATTTATTTTATCGTTTATTTTTTTCACAACTTTTTATTAAACGGTGATTTTTCCGTTTGATGCTTTTGCACAATCCCCAATCACGTCTTTTATAGCCGTTCCTACACTTAATTTTTCATATACACTTTCAATGAGATTAGAGTATTTTCCGCTATAATCAGAATATTCTTTAAGTGCTTTAACTACACCGTTTTCTTTAACGTAACTGCTCAGTTCAACGCTACTTTCATCGCTTTCGGGGTTAAACAACATTCCCGATGCAACACCTATGCAAATATAGGTTGCATCTATATCGTGTTTTTCTGCAAGTTTTAGTGCACCTATAAGCCTATCGTTTGCGCTAAGTTTTCTCTTAGTGTCCTTACCAACCCTTAAAACAGTATCGCCAAGTTCAACGTTGGTAAACCTATAAATCAAATTGTCAGCGTGTGATAGTAGCCAACTTACGTCTGCTCCCGTTTCTTTTGAAAGTGCTAGTGCTGACGCAGTGAGCGCACGGTACGCACAATATCTAATTTCATAATCGCTAACCGTTTGATAAATATATTCATACTTTTTAAGATAGCCAAGGTATGCGCAAAGAGCGTGCCCCATATTGTGCATGAAAAGTTTTCTTTCAATGAATAAATTGAAAGGCTCATACGGATAAAGGTTTGATATAGATGGAATTTCACCCTTAAACGCCGATTTATCCACGGGTAAAACGTTATATGGCTCAACGTAAACGGTGAGTGGATTGCCAGCCTTTTTTTCTTCGGTCATAACGGGAACCATTCTGCCGATTGACGCTTCAACAAAACCAACGTTATTATTGACGTATTCTTCTAAATGTGGTATTTCTTTTATAATAAGTCCCTTTAAATACTCGTCAGCACCGATTAGGTTTTCACAAATAATTATATTTAAGGGTTTGGCATCAGTTTTAGCACGTTTTTCTATACCAAGCGCAATAGGTTTCGCAATAAACTTTAACACGTTTACGCCAATTGCCGTAGCCATTATGTCGGCAGAGCAAATTTCGTTTGAAACAAGTTCAACGTCGCTTCCGTCTATACCGTAAACGTTGTTTACCGTGTCAACGACCGTACTTTCAGAAGTGACCGTGTAAACGGAATACTTACCATCTAAGTTTAACCTTGATATTACTTCTTTATTGATATCGACAAAGCCTACCTTATAGCCTGCGGAAGAAAACAACTGACCTATAAAGCCCCTACCGATATTACCTGCGCCGTACATAACAAATTTTTTCATAGTTCACCTTTTAATCTAAATACATAATACTCTTAACAAAGCCTTCTTCCCTCTTTACCGAATCGGTGTAGAATTGTTCTACTTGGTCGGTCGTATATTTATGGCTAATTAAAAGCGATAAATCAAATACTCCTGCTTCAAAAAGTTTTATTGTCTTTGGCCAATATCTTGAATATTCTCTACCATCGTCGATTGCAGGAGAAGTATTTTTAAGTACTGTACCCTTTAAGTGCTGAGTCTTAAAATCAACCGTTCTTGGCTGACGATGCCAACCAAAAAGATATACTTCTGCTGCCATTCCAGAGTGAGATATGGCTAAGTCAAGACCTGGCTGACTGCCAGAACATTCTATTACCTTGTCAAACTCACCCTCGACTTCTTCGGGTTTACATACAACCTTAGCACCGCATTTTTTTGCAAGTTCACGACTGCTTTCTTTAACGTCACAAACCACAAATTCCGAATACGGATAGCCTTTTATAAGCTGAATCATAAGAAGTCCCATAAACCCAGCACCAACTAACAACACCCTATCAGCAGGCTTAATATCCATATAAGACGCTGCGTTTACAATGCTTGCAGCGGGTTCGATTATCCAGTTTGCAGGGTCGCCTATGTTATCGGGAAGTTTGTACGCAAAATCTGCGGGTCCAACCAAACGCTTTGACCATTGACCGTGATACCAACAACAAGCACAATAGTCACCTTCTTTAAGGTGCGTTACGCCCTTGCCAACTTTTAATACCTTATGAACGGCTTCGTGTCCAGGAATCATAGGCATTTTTGGACAAGTTAAATCGCCCTTATATACACTGACTTCGTGCGTGCACATCGCAACACAAACAGCTTCGACCGCTATTTCACCTTCACCCGGCTCTCTATCGACTGCAAGCGCAGTGATATTCATACCGTGAAAAATCATTTCTTCTTTTGTTGGCATATATACGTCAGTAGGTTTAACTTCCCTATAACTTACTTTACCTAAATCTTCTAAAATTACTGCTTTCATTTTTAATTTCCTTATTTATTTTAATTTATTATGCTAAAAAACACAATGGCAACAAATATGCAAAAAGAGTAAAATAGTATTATAAATTATCTAATAGTACCCTTATATACTCTTTGTCATATTCACCAACGCATCCAAAGCGCTACTTTTTGTGCTATCTTTTCACCCGTAAGAGAAAATTCATCTAGCAGTTCGTTTGCCGACGCTGAGTGCCCAAAAACGTCGGGCGTACCTATTTTAAGAACAGGAACAGGCAAGTTTTCACTTAAAACACTTGCAACCGCTTCGCCTAACCCACCGATTATAGAGTGTTCTTCAACCACAACAACTCTACCCGTCTTTCTTGCAGATTGAATTAAAATTTCACTGTCGATAGGCTTTATTGTGTGTATATTTATTATTTCAGCGTCAATATTATCATTTAACAATAAATGCGATGCTTTTAAGGCTTCTGCAACGCATAGCCCCGTTGCAACAATAGTAACCGATTTGCCGTCTTTTAGTTTAATACCTTTATCAAGTGTAAATTTATAATCATCATTATCGTTTATAACGGGTAAATCTGAACGCCCTAATCTTATATACACAGGTCCTTGATATAGGAGCGCTGCTTTTAACGCTGCTTTTGTTTCAACAGCGTCCGACGGGCATATAACTTTAAGGTTTGGGATTGCCCGCATAAGCGCTAAATCTTCATTACATTGATGCGTTGCACCGTCTTCACCAACCGATATACCGCCGTGAGTTGCAACAATTTTTACGTTTAAGTTTGGGTATCCGATAGAGTTTCTTATCTGCTCATACATTCTACCCGATGCAAATATGGCAAAAGAACTAACAACGGGTATAAAACCTTCGGTAGCAAGCCCCGCCGCCACGCATGCCATATTTGCTTCTGCTATACCGCAGTCAAAATGTCTTTCGGGGTACTGCTTTTGGAACGCCGCCGTCTTGGTCGCACCAACAAGGTCAGCGTCAAGAACTATCATCTTTGGAAATTGTTCTGCAAGTTCAACAAGCGCTTTTCCGTAAGCATCTCTGGTAGATATTTTTATTTTATCCATAATCAATCCCCCAGCTCTTTCATTGCAAGTTCAAATTCTTCACTTGACGGAACTTTTCCGTGCCAACTTGCTTTATTTTCCATAAAGGATACGCCCTTGCCTTTTACAGTTTTAGCAATGATAGCGGTTGGTTTGCCTTTTACACTTTGTGCATTATCAAACGCATTTATAATTTGCTCAAAATCGTGTCCGTCGATAGTAATTACGTTAAATCCGAAAGACAAAAACTTTTGGTCAATCGGATATGGCGAATTTATGCTTTCAATAGGTCCGTCCGACTGAATACCGTTATTGTCGATAATAACGCAAAGGTTATCAAGTTTGCGTTGTGACGCAAACATTGCCGCTTCCCAAACTTGACCTTCTTGAATTTCGCCGTCGCCGACCAAAGTATATACACGATAGTCTGCTTTTTTTAGTTTACCAGCAAGCGCAATCCCCACAGCCGAAGATATACCTTGTCCAAGAGAACCCGAACTCATGTCAACGCCGTTTACCTTGTTTCTATCGGGGTGACCTTGAAGTTTTGAGCCGTTTTTCCTAAACGTTTCAAGTTCTTTTATAGGAAAAAATCCACGCATTGCAAGTACGCTGTAATATGCGGGCGTAATATGCCCTTTTGAAAGTACAAACCTATCACGGTATTCCCAACGTGCGTTTTTTTCATCAAGTTTCATGCGCTCAAAATAAAGTGCAGTCAAAATTTCCGCACTTGAAAGCGAACCACCAATATGCCCTGATTTTGCTCCGTATACCGTTTTTATAACAAGTTTACGGAGCGTATTTGCTTTTTTAATTAATTCTAAGTTATTCATTTACGTCAATCATTACCTTAAAGGTTGATACCCTACGGTTTACTATATCGTCAAGCATTTTGGGTACTTCTTCAAGCGTTATGTGCTGAGAAACCATACCGTCCGTCTTAATAATCTTTTTGCCCATCAAGTCTATCATTTCAACGTAGTCTTGCGGAACGTACATCGTAGTACCCGAAAGTGAAAGTTCGTGCTGAACAAAGTCGGGAAGTAGCGGAATATTGTATTCTTTTTGCAATACACCGATAATAACAATTTTACTACCACGCCTTGCAAGCGATAAAATATTGTTAAATACTATTCCCTTTTCGCCTACGCAATCATAGAATACGTCTATTTCTTTTTCACTGCCTAAAAGTTCACAAAGCCTTGTTTTTAAATCTTGTTCACCAACTGCGATAACGTCGGTTGCACCAAGTTCTTTTGCAAGAGCCAAACGTTTTTTATCCATATCAGCAACAAAAACTTTGCCTGCGCCTAATGCAAAACAACTTTGCATACAGAATAAACCTATCGGACCAGCGCCGATTACAAGCACGTTTTCACTCTTTTCGATACGACCACGCTTTGCACCGTGATACGCAACGCACGCAGGTTCGACCATTGCCGCTTCTTCTAACGACATTTGGTCGGGAATTTTAATCGCCATTTCCGATTCTATACAAAAATAATCACAATGCGCACCGTCTGCTTCTGCGCCCGTACACTTTAAGGTTTCACAGAAGTTGTAAATGCCTTTTTTACACGCCTTACACTCGTGGCAAACAATGTGTGGAATAACCGCAACACGCTCACCCACTCTGCTTTGCGGAACGTTTTTACCAACCTTTTCAATAACACCCGAAAGTTCGTGTCCCATTACAAGTGGATAAGAAACGTAAGGGTGTAAACCTTTATAAATAGTGGGGTCAGAACCGCAGATACCGATTTTCTTAACGAAAATTCTTACTTCGTTATCTTTGGGTTCGGGAATTTTGTCTGTTGTCATTTCTAATTGATAAGGTGCTTTTAATATAAGTTTTCTCATAATATTCTCCGTTATTTTACTTCAACTACACGTTTTTCTTTAAATGACGTAAGTGCGGCAGTATTAAGTTTATGTGAAAGTTCCGCTTCTTCGGGAGTACAGCAACCGAAGAACACTTCTTCACCGCTTACTTCTTTCATAAAGGTTGCCCACATTTGCAAAATCGCATCGGTAAAGCCAAATTCAAATATAGAACCCGTAATGGTTGGCACCATAGTTTTATATCCCATATTAACTTTACACCACGCTTGTTCTTTGCCCCACGAATGAGTATAAGCGAAAACGTCAGGTTCGTCCGACGTAAATTTTGCCGAATAGTCCAGACCGTAAACTTCTATGTACCACTGGTTTGTTGCACCAGGTGCCATACGTTTTGTTTCAAGCGTCATCGGGAATCTGTCGCCGTTAGGTGCTTGGGCATCAATAATCATAGTTGCGTTATCCCAAGTCAAACACGGCACCATTTTGCCATCTTTACCAGGGCGTTCAGTCGCAATTTTTGATAAATAAGCGTAAACTGTTTTAGGAATCCAACCCATTCTAAACGGAACGTGTTGAGTGTGAAGTCCAAGGTCACCAATACAGCCGTATTCGCCGTTAAATTCAACCATACGCTTCCAGTTTATAGGTTTATTTAAGTCCATATCACTTGAATGGTTAAACCCTGCTTTTACTTCGATTATTCTACCGAATCTATTTTCTTTAACCGCTCTAATAAGTTCTTGACAAGCGGGGAAGAACGGGAATTCACTTGCGCAACGCACGATTACGTTTGGATTTTCTTTTATCGCTTGCATAATTTTAGCGTTTGCTTGTTTATCAATGCCAAACGGTTTTTCACCCAAAAGGTGCTTGCCTGCCCTTATAATATCCGAATAAACCTGTTCGTGAAGGTTGTGCGGAAGCGCACAGTAAACTGCTTCAACGTCTTCTCTTTTAAGAAGTTCTTTATAATCTTTGGTTACGAAGTTTACCGTATCAAAATTATTTTTGAACCAATCGGTTGCCACTTCGCTAAAATCGCAAACAGCAACTATTTCGGGGCGAACTACCTGTTCAGTTAAATGACACCACCTTGCCGTTGCGGAAGCAAACTCCTTGCCCATAAGTCCGCAACCTATAATACCGAATTTTACAGTTTTCATATTATCTCCTTAAATTGCCTTAATCTCTTTTTCTATTTTTTCTATGTTTTCTTTTCCATCGACTATTTCGATGGTAATATCAACTTGGTGGCTTTCACCGCTTTGAAGCGTTTTAAGTCTACCTTCTTTTTCAGTTCTTTCCCTACCGATAGGATTAGCAGTACCCGGTTCAATACCAAGAACGTATTCACCTTCATTGAGCATTTTCCATTCAGTAAGGCAGTTAAGTTGTTCGGGGCGATAAGTAAACACTACTGCAAGTTCCAACTCATCGTTGACTACCATAACTTGTGTGTTTCCGTCCTTATCGGCTTTAACTTGATGGAAATAGCACCTTTCTTCATAGCCGTTTACAGGCGCATTAAATACGCTATAAATATCCTTTTCCTTTTGTGCCGTGTCGCTTGCAAATCTCATTTTTTCAGTATCGGTTGCAATGACAAGCCTTGAATTTTCAGATAAAACGGGGTAACCCAAGTTCATATGATATAAAAGCATACACGGTTGAACACGGTTACTTTCATTTTCAATATAATCGTGAAGAATAATTTTGTTTTTTCCAAGCACCGAACTTATGGTACGGCGAAGCGTAATATTTTCACCGTGCAAACAACTTTCACGCATTTTGCCCGAAACTTTCATAACGTACTCGTCGTTTTCCCAACCTTCATAAGTACAAACTTCGCTTGCGGGAAGATTTGTTAGTTTGCCGTGAAGTCCAAGCGTTCTTTTCCCTATTACCGGGTGAACGCTTTCGCACGGTCCACCGACGTTTGAAAAACCGCACGTCGTAAGTAGTCCTGCAAAAAAGTTAGCAAGCCATTCCATACCGTTAGAATCATAAAGACTTGCATTGCAAACGCCCGTGTTTGACATATAAGAGATAGGCACGCCTTTATATTCAGTCCACGCTATATCCATTCCCCTACCTGGAAGTACGGTAAAGTTTAGACCACCACCCGTCCTTACGTCAACAGCGTCCACGCCGTCCGCACGACCTTCGCTTAGACGATATCTTTTAAGTCCGCAAAGTTGGGTCATGTGCCCAAATCTTTTTCTTAATACGCTTTTATCATTGCTTAAATTAAAATGTTTCATTATTAAAATTTCCTTTAATGAATTTTGCTATAATTTAATTTTTGTTGTTCATAATCTTTTGCATTTTCGGGCAAAAATTCCGTGAACGTATACTGAATTTTATCAACTGCTTGCTTGTAATCGGAAAAAGTTTTATTTCCTAACCCTGCAAGTATTGCCGCACCTATACAAGATGCGTCTATGCTTCCCTCTATTCTAAGTAGCGGTTTATTCAATACATCTGCACGAATTTGCATCCATAAATTAGACCTTGTTCCGCCACCGCATAAAACAACTTTTTCAATTTTACTTGAAAGTTGTTCAAGCACTTGCAAATTCAAATTTAGTTCGCACGAAGCGCCTTCTAAAAGTGCACGATAAAGATGCCCTATGCCCGCTTCACCCGTTATTCCTGATATTACTGCTTTCGCACCGTCATCCCACTTAGGATTCATTGAACCGTAAAGGTGTGGTGTAAAACAAATACCCGTAGGATTGTTTGGTGCAAGGTCTTCTAAAATACCGTAAATACTCTTTTCACCGCTACTGATAAACGGACAAAGTTTATCAACAAACCAATTAACTATTAACCCTGACGAAAAGAACGCAAGCGTTAAATATTTGTCGGGTATAACGTGGCAGTATGAGTTAAGCCCATACTTAAACCCGTTTTTATCGTTAAGAGGATTGTCGGTAACAATAGTTGCGCATTCGTAAGAGCCGGCAGAAACAGTCATTTTACCGCTTTCAGCACCCATTGCTAACGCTGCGCAAGGTTGGTCGTGCCCACCTGCAACGACCTTTACCCCTGCATTTAGATTAAGTTCTTTTGCTTTATCGAAAGGAATAGTTCCTATAACCGTACCCGACTGCACGGGCGTTGAAAACTTGTCTTTTGCAATATTTGCAACGCTTAAAACAGCGTCTGACCAAGCACGCTTTTTAACGTCAAAACCGCCAAAACGTGAAGCAAGCGAATAATCGACTGCGAACTCTACGCCAAGCTGACCGTGCAAGTAGTCTTGAACAGTACAATACCGTTGCGATTTACCAAACGTCAACGGGTCGTTCTTTTTAAACCACATAATTTTAGGTACGGGATATTGAGTGTGAATGGGCGTTCCACAAATGGAATAAAACCCGTCTTTACCCAACTCACGTTCTAAAATTTGCGCTTCAACGTCGCAACGCCTATCCATACTTAAAATAGCAGGACTTAAAGCGTTGCCGTCCCCGTCGGCAAGAATAAGCGTTTCACCGTGTGTGCTTAAAGCAAGCGCTTCTATCGGGTCCACGTCTTTAACGGCAAGCGCAAGTTCACGAATTAGGTTAAACACACCGTCCTTAAACACTTGCGCACTAATATAAGCAGTATTTTTTTCTATCGTAGGCTTAGAAGAATAGTTATACTGATTCTTGTTTATAATCTTACCGTCAGCGGTTAAAACTACGCCTTTACAGGTAGAAGTACCTACGTCAATACCTAAAACACTCATTTTAAGCGCCTTTAACGCCGTTGATGTTCATAAACTTACAGAACATAGCCAAAGCGTCTGCAACCTTTTTGTCGTGAATAAGCACACCGTGGTGAACGGTACCCGTTTCAATCATCTTAGTTTCCCAATCGTTGATATCGTTTACCTTAATCCAAGCATAAGCGCCACGAGTCATAGGTCCGATATCTACTGCCGTACCGTTGCCGTAGAACATATTGAATTTGCCGTTGTATTCCATAAGTCTTGCACAAGTTACGTCGCCGTCTTTCATACGGAATTCGAGTGAACCATAGCAAGTGGGACTCCAAAGACCAAGACGTTCGTTCATACGAAGAGTTGTCTTACAGTTGCTTGCGCAAAGTTGACAAGCAGCGTTGCCACAGTGCCAAGCAAGCCAAACGTTGTCTTCGGTCGGGTGTAAGTCAGTCCAATCGATAAAGTCTGACGGAATTTGACCTAATGCACAAGCGTTCATAATAAGCATAGTAAGTGCGCCCATAACGTCAACTTCACAAGCGGTTATAATCCCTTGATTGTTAAGTCTTGCAAACGTTGAACAAGCGGCGATACTGTACTTATGTTGAAGCGTTTCCCAACAACTTGATGCGATAACGTCGCAGTGGAATTTTTCCTTTAAGATTTTAAGGGTTAATTCTAAACGTGCTTGATTGATTATGCTACCTTCTGTTTCTTCAATAATGCAATCTACACCGCCACGGATATCCTTTGCAATTTCAAGAACTCTTGGGTCGTCAACAGCAAGTGAATCCATAGTTTCATAAGCGGTTGCAAGGTCAACAGGTACTAAAACTTGCCTAAATTCACGCATAAGCGTTTCTTCACTGAAAAATTCAGATTCAAACGCTGTGGGACGTGCACCGATTTGTAAAATTCTTGCGCCCTTAAAGAGTGCGATTGCGTTACAAGCACGGGTAAAAATTTCAACCTTTTCAGCAAAAATTGCGTCTTCGGGGTTGCAAGTTAAAATGTGTTCAAACTTAAAGCCCCTACGCTTTAAAGCTGAACAAGTCATAAACTGACCGCACCAAGTGTCAGTTGCCCTGTTACCTTGGGGCGAATATTCACCGCTTTTTGTTGCAAAGTGTAAAATAGGCATATCCTTATCAATGGTAGATAGTATCGGACCCAAAGCCGTTTCAAAACCAAAGTTCATATTGCCGATAATAACGCCTTTAACGTCTTCTTTTTTGAAAAGTTCAGCAACCTTAATGCCTTCTTCAACCGTGCCAACACAACCGCAGTCGGTCAATTCTTCTGACGGAACGACTATTTCAAGTCCGGGGATACTTTTCATAACGTCTAAACAACGCTTTCTCATTTTTGAAGCAAGTTTACCGGTGTATGCACTGCCGTCCCAAGACTCCCAAGTTGATGGCACAAAACCAATTTTTACTGTTTGCATAAATAAATCTCCTTTTAATTAAATGTTAAGTATTAATAAACTATCGTAGTTTACCTTATTACAATGTTATTTTACATCAACGTAGCCGTTAAGTGTTATAATAATTTTTGCCCTTTTGTTGTACTTTTTTCTTGTCTATAAAACAAAAACTTTTTTACTTACACTTGACTTTATTGTTATTGATAGAATATAATTTGTTTAAGAATTAGTTAAGTTTAATTAAAAACGTAAACTTAGGAGAGTTGTTTTGCTTAAATTTATAAACAATCAGTTATCTACCATTTACCAAAACGGTAATAAAATGATTTTAACGTATCCTTGGGAAGATTCTAATATTATCGTTCCTAATAATAAATTTTACTTCGTGCGTGAGGGCGAAATTGAAATCATGGCAGGCGACACGCATTATGTCGTTTCCGAAAACGAATGGCTTTTAATCCCTGCTGGCGTTTTACACTCTTATAAACTTACCAACAAAAAGTACGCTAAACTTTATTGGATACATTTTGAACTTATGTTTAACGATAAAAGTTTTTTTAGCAGTCTTTCTGCGCCCGTTAAAATTAAGGTTAAACAAAGCAATAAAATCATTAACTTGTTTAATAAAATTTTTAAATGTTCTAAGTCAAACACCCTATCTTCTCAGCTTGAAATTGCAACTAGCGTAAACAGTTTGGTTTCAATTTATATGAACAAACTTCCCTCCCAAGTTTTATTACACGATAACGATTCAATAGACGATATTATTAGTTACATAACTAATAACTATCACGAAAAATTTACGCTTACCGAGCTTGCCGCAAAAGCAAACTTTTCAGTTTCACAATTTACCAACAACTTCAAAAAACGCACGGGCGTTGCCCCTATTTATTACATCAATTTAACCCGTTTAGAGCACGCAAAGTATCTTTTAGAACAAACTTCATACCCGATAGGCATTATTATGGAAAAAGTCGGGTTTTTAGACAGTGCATACTTTTCAAAAATATTTAAAAGATATTACGGCGTTTCCCCCTTGCAGTATAGGGACGTTTCTCAGCGAAGCGCCATTTCACGCATAATAAAATAAAAAAACAACTAATTTATAATTATTTTAAAATGAAAACTCCTACGGAGAACTTTTTCTCAGTAGGAGTTTTTTATCACTCAAAATTTAATAAAAATACAACAGCCTTAAATATGCAGTTGTGTATAGTGTTTTTACT
>JAZNFN010000012.1:0-8866 GCA_045576035.1 Christensenellaceae bacterium | reverse complement strand
TGGTGGCGAAGTGGTAGCGTGCGGTAGCATTGAAGACATTATGAACGAGCCACGCTCAATAACGGGCGATTATCTTGCAGGGCGTAGAAAAATTGAAGTACCGCCAGCAAGAAAAGCACCCGACGGCAGATACTTAACCGTAAAGGGTGCAAAACAAAACAACTTAAAAAATATAGACGTTTCTTTCCCTGTCGGTTTAATAACGGCAGTGACAGGCGTTTCAGGTAGCGGAAAGAGTTCGCTTGTAAACGAAATAATTTATCCTAAGCTTGCCTATGAACTTAACGGCGCAAAGACACGCAGTGGCGTTTGCGATAAGATTGAGGGGATAGAACATTTTGACAAGGTTATAGAAATAGACCAGTCACCCATAGGTAGAACACCTAGAAGCAACCCTGCAACGTATACGGGCGTATTTTCTGCAATAAGAGAATTGTTTGCCGCAACCCCCGATGCAAAGGAAAGGGGGTATAAATCGGGTAGATTTTCCTTTAACGTTGCCGGTGGTCGCTGTGAAAACTGTGAGGGCGACGGCGTAATAAAGATAGAAATGCACTTTCTTCCCGATATGTACGTTCCTTGCGAAGTTTGTAAAGGTCAGCGTTATAATAGGGAAACTTTGCAAGTTAAGTATAAAGGCAAAAACATCAGTGACGTTCTAAATATGACCGTTGACGAAGCGTGTGAGTTCTTTAAGCCAATCGCTTCTATATATAATAAGATTAAAACATTACAAGACGTTGGCTTAGGCTATATTAAACTTGGTCAAAGTTCAACCACCCTTTCAGGTGGTGAAGCACAAAGGGTAAAACTTGCCACCGAACTATCCAAACGTGCAACGGGTAAAACTCTTTATATTCTTGACGAACCCACAACGGGCTTACACAGTTACGACGTGGATAAACTCTGCACCGTGCTTATGCGATTGCAAGAAGCAGGTAACACTGTGATAATAATTGAACACAATCTTGACGTTATAAAACTTGCCGACCATATCATAGACTTAGGTCCAGAAGGTGGAAACGGCGGTGGAACTATCGTTGCTAGCGGTACGCCCGAACAAGTGGCAGAAAACCCTTTAAGTTATACGGGACAGTTCTTAAAAAAGATTTTGTAAAAAGATAGGTAGCACTTCTTTATTTTAAAAGGGGGTGCTACTTATTTTTATAGTCAAATAAAAAATGATATAAAAATTTTTAAACATAATATAAATATAGTTGACTTTATCACTTTAACGTGCTAAAATGATAAACAATTAAAACAAGGATGTGTGATATGGAAAATTTTCATATGGAAATGTTCGACCAGTTGTTTGACGCAGTGTTAAAACTTGAAGACAAAGTGCAGTGCCGTAAATTTTTTGAAGACGTTTGTACCATTAAAGAGTTGAAAGACATAACTCAGCGTTTAGAAGTTGCCGCTCTTCTTAAAGAGGGCAAGAACTATCAAGAAGTTTCTAAAAAAACGGGGGCAAGCACGGCTACTATTAGTAGGGTAAACAAATGCTTAAACTACGGAAGCGGTGGCTATAATATCGTACTTAACAAAAAGGATTAGTTTTTATGAGTTTAGATTTGGTTTTAAGAAATGATGAAAAGGCAGTATTTTCATTGCGTGCGCTTTACGGTAAATACGGCTATTCACAGTATAAAATGAGCAAGTTTGAAGAATACGACTTGTACGTTAAAAATAAGGACTTTTTGGTTTCTGAAAGCGTTATAACCTTTACCGATACCGACGGTAAACTTATGGCGTTGAAGCCTGACGTTACCTTGTCTATTATTAAAAATAGCAAGGACGGCGACGGCGTTCAAAAGGTTTTTTACGATGAAAACGTTTATAGGGTTAGTAAGGGTACTAAGTCGTTTAAGGAAATTTTGCAAGCGGGATTAGAGTGCATCGGAAACGTTGACGATTATTTGATAAGCGAAGTTTTGTTGCTTGCCGAAATGAGTTTAAAAAGCATTTCAAACGACTTCGTGCTTGACGTTTCAAGCCTTGACGTTATTAACGGCATAATGGACGATATGGGACTTTCTTTTTCGGTAAAGAAAGAAGTTATGACTTTTCTTGCCGAAAAGAACGCAAAGGGCATTGAACAGACGCTTGAACGTGTAAACGCTAATAAAGATTTAACCGAACTTTTGGTATCGCTTACGTCAACTTACGGTAAGCCCGAAAAAATCCGTAAAAAATTTGACGGTTATAGGTTAAGCGAAAACACCCAAATTGCACTTGATAAACTTATTGCAATCGTGCAAAGTTTCATAGACCTTGGCGAAGGCGATAACGTAAATATTGATTTTTCGGTTGTAAACAGCCTTAACTACTATAACGGAATAGTCTTTAATGGGTTTATTAGCGGAATTCCTACGGGGATACTTTCTGGTGGGCAATACGATAACCTTATGAAGATTATGGGCAGAAAGTCCAAAGCGATAGGCTTTGCAGTTTATCTTGACGAACTTATTAAGTACAACAAGTCTGAAAATTTAGACGCTGACATTGCACTAATTTACGGAAAAACGCCCGTATCAGTTGTAAACAAAAAAGTAAAAGAGTTTATCGATCAAGGCAAAAGCGTAATTGCACTTGAAACTTTGCCTGAAAAGTTAAAGTGCAAACAAACTATTTATCTTGAAAAGGAGTAAGGACTTTGAAAACTATGCTTAACGTTGCCCTTCCCAAAGGAAGATTAGGCGAAAAGGTTTACGGAATGTTTGAAAAGGCAGGTTTTGAATGCCCTTCAATAAAAGAAAACAATAGAAAACTTATATTTGAAAACGAAAAGGTTGGCGTGCGTTATTTTTGGGTTAAGCCGTCGGACGTTGCAATCTACGTTGAACGTGGCGCTGCCGATATAGGCGTTGCAGGCAAAGACATCTTGCTTGAATATCGCCCCGACGTTTATGAGCTTTTAGACCTTGATATAGGAAAGTGTCATATGGCGGTTGCGGCAAAATCAGACTTTACCGACGATAGAACTAAAACGCTTACCGTTGCAACAAAGTTTGCTAACATTGCAAAAGAATACTATTCTTCACTCGGTAGAGATATTGATATAATTCACCTTAACGGTTCGATTGAACTTGCGCCTATATTAGGACTTTCGGACGTTATAGTCGATATTGTGGAAACGGGTGCAACGCTAAAAGAAAACAAACTTGAAGTGGTAGAAAAAATCGTGCCTATTTCTGCAAGGCTTATTGCTAACAAAGCAAACTTTAAGTTCAAAAGTCAAGTGATTGAAAATATCGTTAAAGAACTTAAACGCCAAACGGAGATTAAAAATGATTAAAATTTATAGCGATAAAAGTTCTCGTGAAGAGATTTTTTGTGCCGTTGAAAAAAAGGTCGACGTTAGCGCAGTTGTAAGTGAAATTATTGATACGGTTAGAAAATTTGGCGACAAAGCGCTTTATTCTTACGCTCAAAAGTTCGATAAGGTTACTCTATCAAGTTTAACTGTAACAAAAAAAGAAATACAAAGCGCAGTAAATAGCGTAGAGCCTGAATTTTTAAGAATTTTAAAAGATGCCGCAAAGAACATTCGTGTTTTTCACGAAAAGCAAAAGCGTGACGGCTTTGAAATTAGAAAAGATAACGGCGTTATAATGGGACAAAAGGTTTTGCCTGTTGAGCGTGCTGGGCTATACGTTCCCGGTGGCACTGCGGCGTACCCCTCAACCGTGCTTATGGACGCTATCCCTGCTAAAATTGCAGGCGTTAAAGAAGTGGTTATGGTAACCCCACCTGATAAGGACGGCAAGGTAAATCCCGTTATACTTGCAAGTGCGTTCGTTGCGGGCGTGGATAAAATTTATAAGGTTGGTGGCGCACAGGCAATCGCAGCGCTTGCTTACGGAACGGAAACTGTTCCAAAAGTTGATAAGATTGTAGGACCAGGCAACGCTTTCGTTGCCGAAGCAAAAAAACAGGTTTTTGGCGTAGTATCAATAGATATGATTGCAGGTCCAAGTGAAATTATGGTGGTTGCAGATAATAAAAACGACCCCAAAGTGATAGCGGCTGACCTTTTATCACAAGCTGAACACGACAAGATGGCTTCTGCCGTTCTAGTTACTGATGATTTTGAATTTGCAAATGCAGTTAGCGCTCAACTTGAAGTGCAGATTGATATGCTTGACAGAAAGGAAATTGCAAGGACTTCGATTGACGATAACGGTAAAATTATCGTTACTGAAAGCATTGATAGGGCGATAGAGATTGCAAACTTAATTGCGCCCGAACACTTAGAACTTTGTATAGAAAACGCTTACGAAAGTTTGGATAAGATTAAAAATGCAGGTTCGGTATTTTTAGGCAGGTACTGTCCAGAAGCACTTGGCGATTATATGGCAGGTATGAATCACACGCTTCCAACAAGCGGAACGGCAAGGTTTTCAAGTCCGTTGTCGGTTGATGATTTCGTGAAAAAGACACAGTACTGCTACTACACCGAAGATGCACTAAATGACGTTTGTAAAGACGTTGAATATTTTGCAAAAAAAGAAGGACTTACTGCGCACGCAAAGAGTGCGGTTATAAGATTTGACAAATAATGAGTAGATTTTTAAGCGATAAAATAGAAAAGTTAGACCCTTACGTTCCGGGTGAACAGCCAAAAGAGCGTGAGTATATAAAACTAAATACAAACGAATCGCCCTTTCCACCGTCCGAAAGAGCAATAGCGTTAGCGTACGAACAGTCGCAAAAATTACACCTTTATCCCGACCCCGACGTAAAGGAACTTACAAAAGCCGTTGCAGATAGCCTTAAAGTAAAGAGTGAAAACGTTATTTTAACAAACGGCTCTGATGAAGTGTTAAACTTTGCGTTTATGGCTTATTGCGATAAAGACCGCCCTGCAATTTTCCCCGATATAACATACGGTTTTTATAAGGTTTTTGCACAGATTAACGGCGTTCCGTACCAAGAAATTCCGTTAAAACATAATTTTACAGTCAGCGTAGACGATTATATCGGCAAGAAAGGAACGGTATTTATTGCAAACCCTAACGCTCCCACGGGCATAGCGCTCACCATTGACGAAATAGAAAGGCTTGTAAGTGCTGATAGAGAAAGGGTTGTCGTAATAGACGAAGCGTACGTTGATTTTGGAACTCAAAGTGCGGTTAGTTTAATTGATAAGTACGATAATCTTTTAGTAACGCAAACCTTTTCAAAATCACGCTCTATGGCAGGTGCAAGGTTGGGCTTTGGTGTGGCAAACGAAAAACTTATAAACGACCTTATAAGAATTAAATATTCTACTAACCCTTATAACGTAAACAGAATGACCGCTGGGGCAGGGCTTGGTGCTATACTTGACGTTAAATACTTTAACGATAACTGCAAAAGGATTATTGAGAATAGAAAGTACACTGCAAAGTCGCTTAAAGCACTAGGATTTAGTTTAACTAATTCAAGCACAAACTTCGTGTTTGCTAAAAGTGATAAAATAGGTGGTGAACAGCTTTACTTAAAACTTAAAGAAAAAGGCATTTTAGTCCGCCACTTTGGTTCGGAAAGAATAAAAGATTATATACGAATAACAATCGGCAGTTTAACGCAAATGGAAAGATTTATAGACTGCATAAGAGAAATTTTGGAGGAAATTTAAGATGAGAACGTCTGAAATTAAAAGAAAAACTAACGAAACCGATATAAGTTTAAAACTTAATATCGACGGTAAAGGCAACTCAAAAATTGATAGCGGTTGTGGTTTTTTGGACCACATGCTCACTCTTTTTGCTAAGCACGGCTCGTTTGATTTAGAGGTTAAATGCAAGGGCGACACATTCGTTGATTATCACCACACCACCGAAGATATCGGTATAGCGTTAGGGCAAGCGTTTAAGACGGCTCTTAATGATAAAAAAGGCATAGTTAGATACGGCAGTGCGATTATACCTATGGACGAAGCGCTCATTCTTACCGCTATCGACCTTTCGGGCAGATGTTTTTTCGTAAAAGAACTTGACATTAAGGCAAATAAGGTAGGCGATTTTGATACCGAACTTGTTGAAGAATTTTTGATTGCTTTTTCAAGTAATATAGGCGCAACGTTGCACGTTCGTCAACTATCGGGCTCAAATGCACACCACATTATAGAAGGTATATTTAAGAGCCTTGCACGCACTCTCCGTCAAGCAGTTATGATTGACCAAAATGCAAAAGACCAAATTCCGTCTACAAAAGGGGTGCTTTAATGATTGCCATCGTAGACTACGGTGTAGGAAATCTTTTTTCGCTTGTAAGTTCGTTTAAATCTATCGGCGTTGATGCAATTTTAACAAGCGATAAAAACGTTATACAAAGCGCAGATAAAATAATTTTACCGGGCGTTGGTGCGTTTGGCGACGCATCTGATAAACTTTTTTCATCGGGGCTTGCTGAAATTGTCAAAAGTGAAGCAAAAAAGGGTAAACCCGTTTTAGGTATTTGCTTGGGTATGCAACTCTTACTTGAAAAGAGTTTTGAATACGGCGAACATAAAGGTTTAGGACTTATTAAAGGTGAAATACGCCCTATTAAAGACGTTATTCCCAAATCGCTTAAAATTCCGCACATAGGTTGGAATGCGTTAAAATTTAAGGGTGAAAAAAGTCCTATCTTTAAGTACTTAAAAGACGGTGACTTTGTGTATTTTGTGCATTCGTATTACGGTGCTAACTGCGATGAAAGCGTGATTGCGACGGCAGAATACGGTGCTCATATCACCGCCGCCGTTCAAAGTGGTAACGTTTACGGCTGTCAGTTCCACCCCGAAAAGAGTGGGGACGTGGGACTAAAAATATTAAAGGCTTTTTGCGAACTTTAAGGTGGCTTTATGAAAATTTTTCCCGCAATAGATTTATATAACGGCAAAGCCGTAAGACTTTTTAAGGGCGACTATAATCAAATGACAGTTTATAGCGATAAACCCGAACAAATTGCGTTAGACTTTTACAGCCAAGGTGCAAAATATATGCACGTCGTTGATTTAGAAGGCGCTAAAACAGGTGGAACGCCCAACCTTGAAACAATAAAAAAACTTGTTCTATCTACCGATGCGTTCGTTGAAGTGGGCGGTGGTATTAGAAGCCTTGACGTAATAGAAAAATACGTTCAAGCCGGCGTAAATCGTGTAATTTTAGGCACTTCCGCAGTTACCGACCCAAATTTTTTAAGGTCGGCAGTTGAAAACTTTGGCGATAAGATTGCAGTTGGCGTTGACATTAAGGACGGCTACGTTGCCATAAAAGGTTGGACGGAAAAATCACATCTTGAAGGAATATCCTTTTGCAAAAGCATGCAAGATTTGGGTGTTAAAACCATTATATGTACGGATATAAGTAAAGACGGCGCTATGCAAGGCACTAACCACGCCTTATATAAAACGCTATCAAATACGCTTGACTTAAATATTATTGCGTCGGGTGGTGTAAGTTCAATTGACGACGTAAAAAAACTTAACGCGCTAGGCATTTACGGTGCGATAATCGGCAAAGCCTATTACACGGGCGCTATATCTATTAAAGAGGCGGTGGAAGTTGCAAGATGATTACTAAAAGAATAATACCTTGCCTTGACGTTAAGGACGGTAGGGTGGTAAAAGGCGTAAACTTTCAAGGACTAAACGACGTTTCTTCGCCCGTAGAACTTGGCAAATATTACAGCGAAAACGGTGCGGATGAACTTGTTTTTTACGACATTACTGCTTCTGCTGAGGGCAGAGCGCTGTTTACCGATATCTTAAAGGAGGTTGCTTCGACGATCTTCATTCCTCTCACCGTTGGCGGTGGGATCAATTCCGTTGATGATTTCGATCGCGTTCTGAAATGCGGTGCCGATAAGGTTAGCGTCAACTCCGGAGCGATCCGCAATCCACGGCTCGTGGAGGAGGCAGCCAAAAGGTATGGCGACCAGTGCGTCGTGCTGTCGGTTGACGTGAAGCGTGTCGATGGTGTTTTTCGCGTTTTCGCGAAGGGTGGAAGAGAAAATACCGGGATGGAGGCGATCGATTGGATCCGCCACTGTGTGGATCACGGTGCGGGTGAGGTAGTCGTAAACTCCATTGATACCGACGGCGTAAAGAATGGGTTCGATCTTGAGATGCTTCGTCAGGTTTGCGATGCCGTTTCCGTTCCTGTGATTGCCTCGGGCGGAGCCGGTGCAATTTCTCATTTTACCGAGCTTTTTCAATCCCTTCCTAAGGTGGATGCTGGCCTTGCCGCTTCGATTTTTCACTTTGGTGAGGTCGCGATTCAGGATCTGAAAAAAGAACTGTTCGAAAACGGGATTCCCGTCAGAATGTAAGGAGTGTACTATGATTGATATTAAGAACTTGAAATTTGATGAAAAAGGACTGATTCCTGCCATTGTGGTCGATTCGATCACAAAAAAGGTTTTGACGCTGGCTTACATGAATGAAGAGAGCCTGAAGATTTCGATGGAGAAGGGCCTGACCTGCTTTTGGAGTCGCTCCCGTCAGAAGCTCTGGCTCAAGGGGGAAACCAGCGGTAATTATCAGCATATCGTCTCCATTACGGCTGACTGTGACGGCGACGCCCTGGTTGTGATGGTGGAAAAGGAGGGCCCCGCGTGTCATAAGGGGACCGATTCCTGCTTTACACAGCCACTCTGGGAGAGCGATGAGCTTTCTGAGTTTTCAATTTATGGCTTGATGAGCCTGATCGAGGGTCGCAAGACGGAGAAAAAAGAGGGTTCCTATACCACTTATTTGTTTGAAAAGGGAATCGATAAGATTTTGAAAAAGGTCGGTGAGGAATCCACAGAGGTGATCATTGCCGGAAAAGCAGACGACAAGAAGGAAACGGTATACGAAATCGCTGATCTTGCCTATCACGTGATGGTGCTGATG
>JAZNFN010000011.1:0-4429 GCA_045576035.1 Christensenellaceae bacterium | reverse complement strand
TATTAAATATACCATATTTTGCTTTTTTATTCAAACGTTTTTTTGCCAAATATCGTTTTTCTAGTGGTAGTAAGTCAATTTTTTCGGTTAAATACTTGCTTAAACTTTTATTTTGTTGTATCATAAGTATGTTATTTATTTACTAGGAGATTTGTTATGGACAAAATTAACGGCACGCTTATAAACGATACCGTAAGCTTTAAGGATTTTAATAAACACGACGGTGAAGTTATTTCTATTCGTGGTTATATACACCGCATCCGTGAAATGACAGGGTTTTCTTTTGTTATTATTAGAACAGCCCGTGACACTATTCAGTGCGTTTACGCACCAGAATTTTCAGACTACCGTTGGGACGATAAGCTTTGTGAAGAAGCTTGCGTTAAAATCACGGGTAAAGTAGTTTCAAGTAAAGATGCAAAAGGCAACGATAGATTTGAAATTCAAATACACGATATAAAAATACTTTCACTCCCCGCCGAAAGTTTACCTATCGTTATCAACAAAAAACAACTTGATAATATGCAACTTTCTACCGTGCTTGACCTTCGCCCCGTTTCTATGCGCAACCCCAAAGAACGTGCGATTTTCAAGGTTCAAGAAGGTATTGCTCGTGGTTTTAGAGAGTATCTTATGAAAGAAAACTTTACCGAAATTCGTTCACCTAAAATCGTTTTTGCAGGTGCAGAAGGCGGTACTAATATTTTTAAGCTCGATTACTTCGGCAAGAAAGTTTACCTTGCTCAATCGCCTCAGCTTTATAAACAAGCGCTTGTGGGCGTTTACGAACGTGTGTTTGAAATCGCACCTGTTTTCCGTGCTGAACACCACGATACTTCACGCCACCTTAACGAATATACTTCAATGGACTTTGAAATGGGTTACATCAATTCGTTTGAAGACATTATGAATACCGAAGTTGGTGCGCTAAAATATATTATGAATCTTCTAAAAACCGAATATAAAGAAGAAATAGAACTTTTGCACGCTGATATTCCCGAAATCACAGAAGTTCCCGTTATGAAGTTTATGGACGCAAAAGAACTTTTGATGACCAAATTCAAGTATAAACCACAAGATATGAAAGACTTTGACCCCGCAGAAGAAGAACTTTTAGGCAAGTACGCTAAAAAAGAACTTGGCAGTGATTTTATCTTTATAACCCACTATCCGTCAAAGAAACGTCCGTTCTATACTATGGACGACCCCACTGACCCCGAATACACTCTTTCATTCGACCTTTTATTCCGTGGGCTTGAAATTACTTCGGGCGGTCAAAGAATTCACGACTATAATATGCAAGTTGAAAAGATGGTTAAACTTGGTATGGACCCTGCTCAGTTTGAAACTTATCTTATGCTTCACAAATACGGCGCTCCACCCCACGGTGGCTTAGGCATCGGTCTTGAAAGACTTACTATGCACTTGCTTGGCGCTAAAAACGTGCGTGAAACGACAATGTTCCCCCGTGATATCAACAGGGTTACACCTTAAAATCAAATATTAAAGGCGATGCACCGCATCGCCTTTTTCTTTTTTAAGTGTTGCACTTAGTTTGACAATTCAGCTTTTATTATTTTTTGCGCACCCAAATAATCATATCGCATTCTTCACGGTTAGCAAACGTCCAATAAGGTTTAAACAACAAATTAAACTCTTGCTTTTTGCCTTGTTCTTTTCTATAAAGCGAACTAAACTCTTGGTCCTTAAAACCCTTAACGCAAAGTGTTTGCATGTTATAACTTTCTTTTTGCCCTACCGTAACCTTTTCTTTTACGTCAACCGACAATGCGTTTAAGTCGCAATCGTTATCAAGCCTTTCAAGACAGTAAACCACCGGTCCGTAGCAAAGCGCCACTCTACCTACGTTTGCCCTAGCTTTCGGGTTGCACTCAACGTAATAAGGTTGCATATTAAAATCAACTTCTATGGTTTTTTCCTTTCCATCAAACACTAGGTAACCGTCTTTAACTTCAAAGTTGCCGTTTGCGTTATAATTATCACACCATTCTGGAATTCGTAAATAAATTTTTTGATAGTCGCATCTATCTAAGTGAATACTAACTTTTCCGTCGTTTGGATATTCGGTTATCATTTTAAGGCAAACTTTTTGATTGTTTAACGATAATGCCCCGTATTGATTTACAATAAGGTCACTTTCGCCCTCACTAAAAAACACGTCGCCAAGCCTTGCGAAAATTCTATTTATGTTGGGTGGACAACACGAACAAGTGAACACTTCAAGCCTATGGCGTATAGGAAGTTTTGTTTGCTTTTCTTTTGCAACCGAAGTTTCTTTACCCACTGAATAAAGATGTATTTCAAGCGGATTTTCGTAGAAAAATTCCTTACCGTTTTCAGAAGTTGACGACAATAATCCGTTATACATAACACGTTCAATAACGTGTCCGTACTCGGCGCAAAGCCCGCTTCGTTGAAGTTCAAGCACAAACAATGTTAAACCTATTGAAGCGCAACTTTCACTATACGCTTCAAGGTTTGGCAAGTCGTAAGAAGTAGTAAAACTTTCACCCGTTTTACAAGACCCGATACTTCCTGTAACGTACATTTTTTTGTCAACTATATCTCTAAACACACGCTTGCAAGCATCAAACAAATCTTTATCGTTATTTTTTAGTGCAAGATTCGCCATACCTATGAGTAAGTAAACTACCCTTACTGCGTGCCCCTCTGCCTTTTCAAGTTTGCGGACGGGAACTTCGCATTGAATTTGCTTTTGATTAAACGACTCTGGCACGGGCGACGGCTCGTCAACGCCACGCTCGTTAATAAAAAATTCTGCCATCTCTAAATATTCTTTTACGCCCGTATACTCGTAAAGTTTTACTAATGCAAGTTCTATTTCTTCGTGTCCACACGTCTTAAACTTTGCCGTTTTTTCGGTTATAAACGCCTTTTTAATACAATCGACGTATTTAAGCATAATATTTAAGAATTTATTCTTGCCCGTAGCCTTATCGTAAGCGATAGCCGCTTCAATAAGATGCCCTGCACAGTACAGTTCGTGCATATTCCTATCGGTAAAGATATTTTGTGGCTCAACTTGAATATAGTGTGAATTTAAGTATCCGTTTTCAAGTTGATTATTTGCCATATCGTCTATAAGAGCATCGATAATCTTTTGTTCTTCATTATGACCACCATTTGAAATTATTAAATAAGCAACCGCTTCAATCCACTTTGCCACGTCTGAATCATAATACACGTCGGGATAGAACTTCTTGTCTTTTTGATAGTTAAAACGTAAAGCGTCAAAGCGGCCTGTTTTTTCAAACTGTTCGTAAACACTTTTTAGGCTAACGTCTTTATTTAAGTCATAACGATACTTCCAAAATCCGTTTTCAAACTTAACGCTAGAAAACTCTATATTTTTTAACTTTTCCATTATTATCTTGACTCCTTATAATGTTTATGCTATAATTTTAACAAACACTTACCAAAGTGTCAATACTAAAATTTGTTTTTATATACGAAAATCCGATATGATTACTTTTAACCAAAAAACTCTTGAATTTATTCATACGGGGCTATTCGACTGCGATGAGCAGTGGATGCACCCGACCATAACCGTGCCAACTTTTGAACTTATTCTCGTGGTCAACGGTGAAGTTTTTATCCGTGAAGCAAGCCTAAATTATCACCTTAGAAAAGGCGATTTGCTTTTGCTTGATAAAAACGTTGAACACGGTGGTAGTAAGTTAAGCAACGGGCATACTTGTTTTTATTGGCTACACTTTGATTGCGATGATATTAAAAGTTTTTTTCCACAGAAAGTTGTTAAAACAGACTTTCCACTTGCAGAACGTTTTATGAAAGAAATTATGCACCTTTCACACGTCAACAAAGACTTAGCCGAAGTTGAACTATTAAAGTTTTTGCTTGAACTTAAATTTAATCGTGAAAGCAAAAATTCAGTAGCGTATGAAATTGCCGAATATATTCGTATAAATAGAGATAAACCGCTTACCGTTTGCGCCCTTTCAAGTAGGTTTGGCTACACCCCTGACCACCTTTCAAAACTGATAAAAAAAGAGTTTAACGTTGACGCTAAAACTCTTATCGTAAAAAGGCGATTAGAGTACGTTGAGTCGCTTTTAATCAACACCGACTACACAGCACGGGAAATCGCTTTTTCCGCAGGATTTGAAAATGAAAACGCTTTCTTAAAGTTTTTTAAGTACCACACGAAAACCACCCCTTCGCTTTTTAAAAAACGGTGCTATTATACGCATATGAATAAAGAATAAAAATCGGTCGCAAATTGCGACCGATTTTTATTCTAAATCTTTTATTATTTTATATCAATTTCTAACGGTTTATCAATATCTTGACCGACGTACTTTCCGTTCTTTTTGCGCTGTTTAACACATTCGGTCAAAAGATACTCTATTTGCCCGTTTATAGAACG
>JAZNFN010000010.1:0-8410 GCA_045576035.1 Christensenellaceae bacterium | reverse complement strand
TTATCACTTTCTTCTATATCCGAAATGGTAATTCGTTCAGTTTTTATATAAACGGGTGCGGAAATTTTGTCAAACAGCGTATTTACTACTGCATAATTTTTATTAGCAAGTTCTAACGGGCGATACTGCGTTTTACTTGTTCTAAGTCCCGTATCCCCACAATCTTCTTCACGGTTGATATATTTAACTGAATCGCTTGCAAAAGCCGTAGCAAATTCTTTTGCCATAGTAGGATATACCCCTTCGTAGCAAGTAAGCCCTTTTTCAACGTGAACAATAAGCGTTTGACCAACAACTTCACCAACCGAAAACGCTACAATCTTATTATCCACTTCTATAAATCCGCCAAATTGGTCAAGTTCAAACATATTTTCAGTTAAATCTATTGCTTCGCACAGTTCTGAACTTTCTTCATCGCTAAGCGTTCTACTTTTTTTGAACTCAACAAAAAACTCTTTTATTCGTTCAAGGTCATCTTTTGTAACGACCTTAAATTTATAATCGGGATACAATTTTTTGAACTTGTTGACGTGGTTTCTCTGTCCACTAAGTTTTTTGCCCGAATAGGTCTTAAACTTTTCGGCTTCATAAATATAATCACACCAATCACGGTCAAACGAAATATCGACAAAAGTGTACCTATTCTTAATAACGTTCGCTTGCTCTTCGGTCAAACACCCAAAAGACAAGGGAATGTTTTTTGAACGAGCAAACTCTTCTATCTTTGTTAATGCACCCTCAACGTCGCTTCCGATAGGAAAATAGAAAACTTCTTGATAGTCTGGTCCTGTTTCTTTTAGGATAAGGGTATTATTATAAACGGCGTATTCGTTGACGTATTCATCACGCCACATATACCTAACACCGACGGATAAATCGCAAATTTTACCGTCGGTTAAGTTAAGATAATCTTTAATTTTTAATACGTCTTTTTCTATTTTGGTAAATTCAAGCATTTTTCTTCTGCGGTAAAAAAGAGCGATAAAGTTCGCTCTTTTAAATAATTTGTTTTTTATTTATTTTTTTGGTGATTTTTCGTCTTCCACAACAGCTTTTAAACTAGACAATAATCCCGTTACGTTTTGAATTTCGCTTGGCACTATAATTTTTGTTGCGTTACCGTCTGCCATAACTTTAAGCGCTTCGTAACCTTTAAGTGTTAAATATGCAGCATTAGGATTTGCTTCGTTTATCAGTTTAATTGCGTTTGCAGTACCTTCTGCTTCGGCAATAACCGCTGCCTTTTTCGCTTCTGCGCGTAAAATCATTGCTTCTTTTTCGCCTTCCGCAACAAGAATATTACTGCGCTTTTCCCCCTCAGCTCTTAAAATTGCTTCACGTCTTTCACGTTCCGCCCTCATTTGTTTTTCCATCGCCTGCTGAATATCTTTGGGTGGAAGTATGTTTTTAAGTTCAACACGGTTTATTTTAATTCCCCAAGGGTCAGTAGCTTCGTCCAATATTACACGCATTTTACTATTTACAGTGTCTCTTGAAGTAAGCGTTCCATCAAGCTCTAATTCCCCGACCAAATTACGAAGAGTGGTTGCGGTTAAATTTTCAATTGCACGAATTGGTTTTTCAACACCATAAGTGAAAAGTTTTGCATCTGTAACTTGAAAATAGACTACTGTGTCAATTTGCATTGTAACATTATCCTTCGTAATCACGGGTTGCGGGTCAAAATCGGCCACTCTTTCTTTTAAGCTAATCGCTCCGTTAACCGTTCTATCGATAAACGGAATTATAAAGTGTATCCCCGTGTTAAGTTGACGGTGAAATTTACCCAACCTTTCAACTATAACCGCCGTAGATTGACGAACTATTCTTATTGATGCGATAATTATTATTAATACTATCACGGCTAATATTATTAATGCCAAAGTTAGTGGTTGTATCATTCTTTTACCTCCTCTACTATATATTTATTCCCTCTAATTCCTACTATTTTAACTAAACTGCCTTCTGGTATTACGCCCGTTTGTTCTTCGGTTTCAACACTCCAAACTACGTCGTTTATTTTAATACTACCCGCTTTGTTAAAGCCTATTTCTGACAGTAATCTAAATTGTTGTCCCACGCACTGTTCCGCGTTTGTAGATACTTGGATTTTGTTAAATTTTTTAATAACCAGCTTTCTGAAACACAACAATAACACTGCGCTCACTATTATAAACGCAGGAATATGGATATACCAAGCAAGATTAAACGCAGATAATATCAGCGAAATTAATCCACCGCCGGCAAACCATATAGACACTATATTTGCCGTTGAAAATTCAACTATTAGAGCAACTACCGTTATTGCTAGCCAAAAAAATATCCATTCCATAAAGTCTACCCATTATTTTTTATTCGCTTTAAGATATTCTATAATTTCACTTAATCTATCAAGGTCGTCACGAGTATAATAATCAATATAAATACGGCCTTTTTTATCGTTACCGATAGCATTTACTCTTGTTCCAAGCACCCTTTGCATATCGCCGATAAGTTCTTTAAGTTCGGCAGAGAGTTCCATTTTGACTTTCTTTTTTGCCTTTTCTTCGGGCGGAGCAAAATAATCTTTAACTTTCTTTTCAACGTCACGCACCGAAAGTCCACCCTTTATTGCTTCTTCTGCAATTTTAAGTTGGTCAACGTTAGGAACGGAAATAAGCGCCCTTGCGTGCCCAGCAGAAAGGTTGCCGTTTGCAACCATTTTAATTACATCGGGCGATAGACTTAAAAGCCTAAGCGTGTTTGCTATTGCCGGACGGGACTTACCGATTCTATCAGCCAAATCCTCTTGCGTCATACCGTAGTCGTTCATAAGCGAACGCATAGCCGTTGCCGCTTCAATCGGGTTAAGGTCTTCCCTTTGTAAGTTTTCAATAAGTGAAATTTCTTTTATTTGGCGTTCGTTATACGTTTTTACTATTACGGGAACTTTTTTAAGCCCTGCAATCTTACTTGCACGGAAACGACGTTCGCCCGCAATAATCATATAGCGGTCACCGCTCTTGTTCACGATAATCGGCATAATAACGCCGTGCTTTGAAATAGAGTCTGCAAGCTCTTTAAGTGCGGTTTCGTCAAACACCTTTCGTGGTTGGTTGGGGTTTGCAAAAATAGAACTTACGTCTATTTCAGTTACGCCCTCACCTTTTGACGATGGTGTTTCTTCGTCAAACAACAAACTTTTGCCGTAGTCTTCTTCGGTTTCCGAAAATAATGCGGATAAACCTTTACCTAATCCTCTGTTTGGTTTCATTGATACTTTCTCCGTTAGTTTTTATCAATTCTTTTTTGCAGGCTGTCTGCTTAAAAATTCTTCTGTTAAAGATAGGTATGCCTTTGCGCCCGAACACCTTGTGTCGTGTAACATAATAGGCACGCCGTGGCTTGGTGCTTCTGCAAGCCTTATGTTTCTTGGAATAGCCGTTTCAAAAACTCTTTTGCCAAAGAACTTTTTGATTTCCGCACTTATTTGTCTTGAAATTATAGCACGGTTATCGTTCATCGTTAGAACTACGCCTTCGATTTTTAACGACGGGTTAAGATGCTTTACGACAAGTTTAATAGTGTTCATAAGTTGACTTAACCCTTCAAGAGCGTAGTATTCACTTTGAATAGGTATAATAACCGTGTCGGCACTTGCTAGTGCATTTATGGTCAAAAGTCCAAGCGACGGCGGACAGTCAATGGTAACAAAATCATAACTTGTCTTTGCTTTTTCAAGAACTTTTTTCAAAACGTGTTCACGGTCTTTAACGTACACAAGTTCAACTTCTGCACCCGCTAAGTCAATGTTTGACGGTAATATATCAAGCCCGTCAATTTGAGTTTTAACGACAGCGTCTTCTATCGGCATATCGTCTATCATTACGTTGTAAACGGAATTTTTAACTTCGCTTTTTGCAAAGCCTAATCCGCTAGTTGCGTTTCCTTGCGGGTCAAGGTCTACAACTAAACATTTGTAGCCTTTCGTTGCAAGGTATGCTGCCATGTTTACACAAGTTGTGGTTTTTCCCACGCCACCTTTTTGATTAGAAAAAGCAATTATTTTTCCCATATTTTCTCTCCTTGTAAAGCCATAGATTGCTCTTTTTTTCTATTCCGTATTAGTTTTTTTGTTACTCTTGGTCCTTTTTGTCGCTAGAACTATCTTCCAAATTTTCTTTTGGCGTTTCTTCGGTTTTTTCTTGCATTTCCTTTTCCGCTTTAACTTTCTTCTCGGGAATTATAACACTCTTTCTGTTAAATGGATTTTCCCTTAAAGAACGTTCGTTTTCATCCATAAACGCCATTATTTCTTCAACAGATTTACCTTCCATAAGCATATCGACTTCTTCGGTAAAAATCGTTTCACGTTCAACCAAAAGCCTTGCCATATTATCTAGTAATTTTTTGTTTTTAGATAAAAGTTCTCTTGCTTTTTGCAAGCCACCGTCAATAATGCTTCTAATTTCTTCGTCGATAATAGCCGCCGTTTCTTCGCTATACGAAACGTGTGAAGCCATATCTCTACCGATAAACACTTCTTTATCAGAACCGTAAGAAATAGGACCAACCTTTTCGCTCATACCCCATTCGGTTACCATAAGCCTTGCACGCTTTGTTACCGCTTGAATATCGCCCGAAGCCCCAGCCGATATGTCTTGAATAATTAATTCTTCGGCAACCCTACCGCCAAGCGTCATAACGATATCGTCTAATAATTTTGCTTTTGTAAGGTGGTTATCATCGGTATCGGGTCTAGTCATAGTATACCCTGCCGCTTGACCACGGGGAATAATCGAAACTTCGTGAACGGGGTCGCAATGTGGCAACAGTCTTGCAAGAACAGCGTGCCCCGATTCGTGATAAGCCGTAATACGCTTATCAGTTTCGGTTACAAGCCTTGACTTCTTCTGTGGCCCCATTATAACCTTATTTATACCTTCGTAAAGGTCTTTGTTGTTAATAAACTTTCTGTTTGCTCTTGCAGCAAGAATTGCAGCTTCGTTCAAAAGGTTTTCAAGGTCAGCGCCCGAAAAACCACTCGTCATTCTTGCAACAGTCTTAAAGTTTACGTCGTTAGCCAAAGGTTTATTTCTTGCGTGAACCTTTAATATGGCCTCACGACCACGCACGTCAGGCACGTTAACGTAAATTTGTCTATCAAATCTGCCAGGACGGAGCAATGCAGGGTCTAAAATATCAGCACGGTTGGTTGCCGCCATAACGATTATACCGTCGTTAGTTTCAAAACCGTCCATTTGTACTAGCAATTGGTTAAGCGTTTGTTCTCTTTCGTCGTGTCCGCCACCCATACCTGTACCACGTTGACGACCAACTGCGTCGATTTCGTCAATAAACACTATACAAGGCATACTCTTTTTAGCAACGTCAAACAAGTCTCTTACCCTAGACGCACCAACACCGAAGAACATTTCAACGAAGTCTGAACCGCTTATTGAGAAGAATGGAACACCCGCTTCACCCGCAACCGCCTTTGCAAATAACGTCTTACCTGTTCCAGGAGGCCCTACTAAAAGTACACCCTTAGGAATACGAGCACCTAAGTCAGAGAACTTTTTGGGATTTTTCAAAAAGTCTACTACTTCTGCAAGTTCTTCCTTTTCTTCTTCTGCGCCAGCAACGTCAGTAAAGCGAACTTTTAAATTTTGGTTTAACCTTGCGTTTGTCTTTGCAAAGTTCATAGCGCTCTTTGTGCCACCCTGAGTTTGCATCATTATTATAAAGAACACAATCGCAATTAGAACGCAACCGCCAAGCGGAAGTAGCGATGACCAAATTGAACCTGCATTGGGGTCAGTATAACTGTAATCCACCCCTGCTTTACTTAGCGCCGACTCAATTAGTACTATTTTAGAATCATTCCTTGAATAGTTAGTTGTAAATGCGCCTACGCTGTTACCACTAGCGCCATTAACCTTTAATTCAAAACTTATGACGTAACTGTCAAAAACAACGTTCTGCATTTGTACGTCAGTATAGTTTGCACTATTGAGCATTGATTTAAGAACTTTAATATTCTTAGACTCTTTAATTTCTTCTTTGGTTAATTTCCCGTCGTCTTGCATTAAAGCAACTATTTCATCAAACTCTGAGGTGTTGACCGAAGTGCTAGTATTAATGCACGTTGATAGCGACAATACGGCAATAATTGCAATAATTACGCCAAGTACTATCCATAATGTCTTGTTACTTTTCGTTTTCAATATTATGTCTCCTTATTTTTGTTCGGTAAAACGATTATACATTATATAGATTTAAAAAACCTTGAATAAACCTATCAAAAACAACTTTACCATTATATATATTATTATACAACAATATTAAAAAAATTACAATAAAATACTAAAAATTTTTGCGTATATGTTAAATTTTTTATAAATTATAGCCGCTAACATCACAAAAAAACCTATACCCACAGCACATACTTAGTTCCTATCAACTTTTGTATAAAAAATTCAAGAGTTATACTACACACCACCAAAAACCTTAACAAATTTAAGCAAAAAATTTAGTTTTAAAAAATCGCATTTTAACGCTCTGAGACAGAATGGGTGAATTTTTTGGCGGACAAAATTTAGGACATTTTGTCTCACCGAAGGGTCTTTTCGAGGCTTTTGTTCCACGTGAAACAAAACATCGTTAGACAATGTTTCACGTGGAACAAAACACAACCAAACAATGTTTCACGTGAAACATTGTTTTTGAAAATCGTGTTTCACGTGAAACAATTACTGTTTTGTATTAAAAAACAAATGCAATAAGGCAAAATCTTGGCATTTTGCATAAAACACAAGAAAAAACCCACTAAAAAGTGGGTTTTTTAGTAAAATTATCGAGTTTTTAACGTCAATTACAATTAAATTATGGTTTTCGCAAAGATTTTAACCTTTTAATTCTTTAAGATTAGACCTTTCACGAAATTAAACACATCAGATTTTATTACCGCATTAATAATAAGGTTGAATAAGTTAATATCTTCTATAAAATTAGCAAAAGTAGAAACTTGAATTGCAGAATACACGTCTTGCAATATAGGAATAGGTATAACGCTTATTGCCATTATCAACAGTTCAAGACTGATTATTCCGTGTAATAGCCCGAGCGCAAAGCCAAAAAACTTATCAAAAGTAGCAATTGTGCGGTTTTTGTATAGTTTTTTAACTATTTCACCGATTAAGAAGAATATAATCTTAAATATAATAAATAGGGCAATTACGCTTATTATTAAAACAATATAGTAAGATACAGTAGGGCATATAATCATATTAAGTGTTGTATCAAGTGGCAGTTCTGTTTGCATTGATAAAACAAGTTCAACTAAAAGACCATTGAGCCCTGCATTTTCAAGATAACCCGCAGAAACGTCTCTAAGCGTAGCGTTCATAAGTTCTGCACCAAACGCATCTGAAAGTGACACACTAACACTTTCGGATATAGTTGTAACTAGGGCAAATTTTTCTTGCAAGAAGTTAGCAACCGTACTACAAAGCAAAACTGCAAACAATAAGCTTAGCATTGTACCGAAAGCAGAAAAGAACGTTTTAGTGAAGCCTCGTATCAATCCCCATAGCGCAAACACACCGACAAATATTAGCGCAACAATATCGACGGTGGCGCTTAGGTTTGTTGTGAGAAGTAAGTCCATTTTTTCACCAAATATTTATTTTTATAATTGTCTTATTGAATTGTTAGACAAGAGTTTTTATATATATAAATAATACCACAAATATAATTTTTAATCAATGTTTTAATAAAAATGAATAAAAAATAAATTTTGGTTCATAATTAAGGCAAAACTAACCGTAGGTATATTATGACAAATAAAAATTTTTCTTTTAACGCTTTTAACGAACATTGTGCTATGGGAATATCCCAATCTTTAATGGAATGCAATAAAGAGCAGAAAACGCCAATATTTATATGTATCGGCAGTGATTTAGTGTTGGGGGACAGTTTAGGCCCACTTGTTGGAACACTTTTAAGGAAACGCGATGTTCGCTCTTATATTTATGGCACGTTAAATTATCCTATAACAGCAAAAGAAGTAAGTTATGCAAAAACATACTTAAAAGAAGCCCACCCAAAGTCAATATCAATTGCTATTGATGCTGCAATAGGTAGTTCTGATGACGTTGGTTTGATTAGAGTATTAGACAAGGGCTTAAAGCCTGGTCTTGGCGTAGATAAAAATTTAGGCGTAGTGGGGGATATTTCCATAATAGGCGTTGTAGCAAGTAAGTCTATACAAAACTATAATCTTTTTAACGCCACACGCTTAAACCTTATATATAAAATGGCAAACCAAATTGCCGACGGTATAGAAAAATATATAAATTATATAGAAAGCAAAAATAATGCTTGTGGCGCATAAAATTTATGGTAGGCGCATAAGTTTTTTTATTCAATT
>JAZNFN010000009.1:0-5719 GCA_045576035.1 Christensenellaceae bacterium | reverse complement strand
CCTGCCATAGAGCCGATACCATCGCCAAGAAGCGTTCTGTGAAGACCAGGGTCTTTTGTTAAATCAGTGCCGATTATTGAAGAAATGTTCTTATGGTCTGCCAAGTGTTCAGCAAAAACAACAAAAGCAACGGGAACGTATGCAACAAGAACTGTTATAATAAATGCACCCCAGTTAAATGCAGTACCGTTAAACGCTTCGAAAGATTTAACGAACGAGAAGTCGGGGAACCATTGCATAGACGCAAACATACCGAAGTTTATAATTTGAAGTTCTGGGTTTTCGGTAAGAAGACCGATAACGGTAAATATAGTTGCTACAACGTAGCCTGCCAAAATACCTAAAATGAAAGGTATCATTTTCATCATTTTTTTGCCGTAAACTGAGCAAACAATAACGGTTAAGAGTGTAACTATTCCGCAAAGCAAGCAAATCCAGGGGTTTGCAGTTGAAACAGCGCTCTTAGACAAATCGCCAACTGCGTTTCCAGCAAGAGATAAACCGATGATAGCAACGGTTGGTCCAATAACAGCTGCGGGCATAACTTTATCAATCCATTTTACACCTGCAAACTTAACGATGACAGAAATAATAACGTAAACAAGACCAGCAAAGATTGCACCGATAATTAAACCGACGTAACCTGCTGCAAGGAACGTGCCTGCACCGCCGAAAGCCGCGCACATTGAACCGATGAAAGCAAAAGAAGAACCTAAGAAAACGGGGCTTTTGAACTTTGTGAACAAAAGGTAGACGAGAGTACCAACACCTGCACCGAATAGCGCTGCTGATTGACTCATTTGAGGATAAATACCTGCGGCATTTAAGCCGGTGTCAGTGTTAATGATTACAGGTACAACTATTGTAGCCGCTAGGATAGCGAGCAATTGTTGGAAAGCGAAAACTAACGTTTTCCACAAGCCTGGTTTGTCGTTTACACCGTAAACGAGATTAACGTTTTTCATTAGTGAAAACCTCCAAAAAAAATAATTTTTTTTAAAAAAATGAAGCCAATCATGGCTTCATTAAATTAATTCATTATTAAAAGAGAGTGATGGCGTAGAAATTATTATACTTGACTTTAAAATAAACACTCTCATAATCTTAACCCTTATTTTAACATTAAAATAATTATAACAAATTAAATTTTAAAAAACAACCCTTTTTCAAAATTTTTCGAAAAAGGGCGAATAATGTTTTATTACGACTAATTTGTTTTATGTTTAACAATTAAATAATTGACTCAATCAGCGACTTTATTGCTAAAAGTATAAGTATCCCTGCACCGAACCACTCTGCATAGCACCCGAACCATTTCCCAAGGCTTTTTCCAAAAGCAAGTGCTAAGGACACTAGAATAAACGTAATTACGGCTATAATGCCTACGGCAATAAAGACTGAAAAGGTTAAGTTTACAAGAGTAACACCAACAGCCAAAGCGTCGATGCTTGTTGCAAACGCTTGAACGATTAGTATTGTAAAAGAAAAGTTAGCCGTTTTAGTTGACTTATTGGTAGATGTGGCTTCGGTTTTCATATCTTTAACTAAATCAAAGATAATTTTTGCTGCAAGCGCAAAGAAAATAATTGCCGTTAAAAAGTCGGCAATAGAGCCGATAACACCGCTAAAAAGAGCGCCTATACAAAAGCCGATAAGTGGCATTGCGCCTTGAAAGATGGAAAAAGCGATAGGCATTGCCCATTCTTTTTGGCGTGTAAGAGAGCCTTTGTAAGTTGAGCAATTTGCGATGGTTAAAGCGCACGCATCCATTGAAAGAGCGATGCTGATTAAAATAATTTCGTATAATTCCATAAAAAACCTTTAAGTCAGTATATATAATTATATTGATTTTGTCAAATAAAAATGTTAAAATATAATAAACGTAAGGGTGGAAAGAAAAAATGGTTAAGATTACAAGTGAGTGGGATGAGATTCTAAAAGATGAATTTAACGCCCCGTCATACTTAAAACTGCGTGAATTTTTAAAAACTGAATATTCGATGCACACGGTGTACCCGTCTATGTACGATATTTTTAACAGTATGAAGCACACTGCCTTTAAGGATATTAAGGTCGTTCTTTTAGGGCAAGACCCTTATCATAACGAAGGTCAGGCAATGGGGCTATCATTTTCTGTTCCAGACGGTATAGATAAACCGCCGTCGCTTGTGAATATGTTTAAGGAACTTTATTCTGAACTTAATATTCAGCCTAAAAAAAGCGGTGACCTTACGGGGTGGGCAAAACAAGGCGTACTGCTATTAAACACCGTACTTACCGTTCGTGCGCACCAAGCAAATTCGCACAAGGGAAAGGGTTGGGAACAGTTTACCGACAGCATTATCAAAAAAATTTCAGACAATAAAGAAAACGTGGTGTTTTTGCTTTGGGGCGGTAACGCTAGGAGTAAAAAACCACTTATTGATAAAAATAAACATTTAATTTTAGAGTGTGCGCACCCAAGTCCGCTATCGGCTTATAACGGCTTTTTTGGGTGTGGGCATTATAAATTGACAAACGAATATTTAATAAAACACGGCATTGAGCCGATTGATTGGAGTGCATTATGAAATACGTTGTAATTTTAGGGGACGGAATGGCTGACTATCGCCAACCGTTTTTGGATAATAAAACCCCTTTAATGCTTGCGAACAAACCTAATATAGATAGACTTGCAAAGCACGGTGAAGTCGGGCTTGTAAGAACTGTACCTTGTGGTATGAAACCGGGTAGTGACGTTGCAAATCTTTCGGTTTTAGGTTATGACCCACACGAATGTTATACGGGTCGTTCACCATTAGAAGCGGCTTCTATCGGCATTGACCTTTGCGATACTGACGTTACCGTTCGTGCAAATCTTGTAACCGTAACGGACGAAAGAGTTTATGAAAATAAGACTATGGTTGATTACAGTGCAGGTGAAATTTCTACCGAAGAAGCAAAAGAACTTATAAAGTTTTTGAAAAAGCAAATTGATAGTGAAGTTTATAAACTTTATGCAGGAATAAGTTACCGTCATTGTCTTGTAATCGACAACGGTGTTTTAGCAGGTGATTTTACTCCACCGCACGATATAACCGGTAAACCCGTAAAAGAATATTTGCCAAAGAGCGAAGCGGGTCAAAAACTGCTTAGACTTATGGAAAAATCATATCAATTATTAAAGGACCACCCCGTGAATAAAGCACGCATAAAGGCAGGCAAACGCCCTGCAAATTCGCTTTGGTTTTGGGGTGAAGGAACTAAGCCCGAACTTCAAAGTTTTAATGAACGTTTTGGTCTTAATGGCGGAATAATTTCGGCGGTTGACCTACTTAAAGGTATAGGCAATCTTGCCAAAATGCGTGTTATAGAAGTTGATGGCGCAACGGGTAATTATGACACGAACTTTTCAGGTAAGGCGGCGGCTTGCATCAATGCGTTAAAGGATGGGCTTGACTACGTTTACGTTCATATGGAAGCACCCGACGAATGTGGACATCACGGCGACGCAGAGCATAAGATTTTTTCAATTGAGCAGATCGATAGCCTTGTGGTAAAACCCATTATGGAATATCTTGAAAGTTGTGGTCAGCCGTTTGCCGTTTTAGTTGCACCCGACCACCCGACTCCTTTATCAATTATGACTCACTGCTCTGACCCTGTACCTTATATCATTTATAGAAGCGATAAGGACCAAGTGGGTGTACAAAGCTACGATGAAGAAAACGCAGAAAATAGCAAAATCTTCGTTGATAACGGATATGAACTTATGAAAAAGTTTATCGGTAAATAGAATTATTATGGAAATTGCTATAATATTAAAAGCACCCGAACTGAACTGCACTGTCAGTGAACAAAACGTTATTTATGCGGACGCTGGGTATAAGTTTAAGGATAAAGTTGGGGTTAAGAACGTGCTTGCTGTCGTTGGTGATTTTGACAGTTTAGGAACGGCACCTAAAAATGAAAACGTAATAGGACTTGACGCTCAAAAAAATTTTACCGATGGTGAACGTGCCGTAAGGTTTGCTGTTGAACAGGGCGCAAAAACGATAGTTATTTACGGCGCTTACGGTGGAAAGATTGAACACGTTTTAGGTAATATTGCACTACTTAAAATTGCAAAAGACTTAGGCGTTAATGCTTGTATAAAAGACGGTGCTACCATAACGGAACTAATAGACAAAAAAGGCACTCTTTTTGCTAAAAAAGGCAGTACGTTATCGTTTATTCCTTACGGTGGTGATTGTAAGTTTAACTGTTCAAACGGGCTGTATTATCCGTTAAATAAACTTACGCTGACCACAGCCGATACACGAGGGATAAGTAACGTTGTTATGGATTGTGCGGTTGAATATGATATTGATTACGGTCAAGCGCTTGTGGTATATGAAAAATAAATAAAAATATCCCCGTGTTGCAAGGACGCAACACGGGGATATGTGTTTTTTTTGGTTAATATTTTTTTAGTTCTTTTAAGAAAGATTTTGATGAAAATACTACCATACCTACTGCCAGAACGATTGCTAAGTCGATAAACACAAAACTGTTATAGCCAAGGCTATATAACCAAGAGTCTAAATCGCCCGCATAAGTTGAAGCAAAAGCAAATACTCCCGATAAAACGTGCGATAAAAATCTAATAACACCTGCAAGTATTCCGCCTAATAAAAAGGCAACCTGTGGAAGTTTATTAAATGATTTAAGGTTTGCAAACGCACCCGAAAGACCTATTGCTGCAAACGCTACGGGATAGTCAAGCAAGAATTGCGCAGGGTGAATTATCCACGGGTCTTGTATTGCTTGTAAAACACCGTATATAAGGCACACGAAAACGCCTTTTTTGGTGCCGTAAATGTATGAAAAAATCATAACGGGCAGTAATGAAAACAGCGTTATAGAACCCCCTTGTGGCATTTCAAAAATCTTTATGTAAGAAAGTCCAAAACTCATTGCAACCGTTACGCCAGCAAGAGATAGACAGCGTGTGTTTAGTGGAGAATTGTTTTTGTCCAAAAGGAAACTGAGCGCTATAATAATCACTATTACAAGTGCTGACGAAACGTAAAGAACGGGTTGGTTTAAGGTGGTGTACCACTCTTTTACTTGCTCAAAGTAGACGGTCAGAAGAACACCTACTGCGACAAGGCAAGCAAGGTCGATTATTCCGAAAATAGCAAGTGTCTTTTTTACGTTTGCTTTAACATTGTCGGTCTTTGACTTTTTATTAACTATTGCAGTACAAATTGCAGTCAATAAAAGCAAGAACAATAGACAAGTTATAGGGATAAATATATACTTTGTTACCGCTTGTCTATCCATATAATTTTCCTCAACGTAAGTGGGGTCAAAGCTCTTTGCAATTTCCATAATAAGTCCGGTTATACCAACAACTAAAAGATAGATAAGCAAGCCGAATAGTGCAAGTTTACAAAACCTAGGAAAGTAATTCTTTTTAGCAAAGAACACGGCTATTGCACAGACGATAAGCGCTAATACTACGCCTAATGACGTCCATTTTGCAATCGGCTCAAAAACGTCGATTGCGTAAGGGATTAAAAGATTTGACATAAGTCCTCCTTTATTCGCTACTAGCCTAAAAACAAAAGCGCACCCGATTGGGTGCGCTAAATAAAGCGTTATAATTTGCATTTCCTTCAAGCATTATCTTGCGGATTCAAATGGTATAATCTCAGCCTTGCGGCACCCATAGCGAATATTAAAATTTTTTATTGAA
>JAZNFN010000008.1:0-3190 GCA_045576035.1 Christensenellaceae bacterium | reverse complement strand
TCACCACCATAGCGAATTTTGTAAGATTGGACAAACGACAGGGTTTGATTACATAGTTGATAATGCCCCCGACGTGAATATTACGTTAGATACCTATTGGGTACAAAATGGTGGTGCAGACTTAATTGATACTATAAAAAGAGTTAGTGGTAGGATTGAATGTGTTCACTTAAAGGACTATAAGGTGGTTTGCAACACTAAAAACGATACTTATCAAACTACTTATGCGCCTGTTGGTAGTGGAAATATGAATTTTAAAAAAATCATTCAAACTATGAGAGCGTGTGGCACAAAATATTACTTGGTAGAGCAAGATGATGCGGCAGATTTACCGAACACCTTAGAACTTGTTAAAGAAAGCGTTGATTATTTAAAAACATTATGAAATTTATTTGGGCGAAAGAGCAGTTAAATAGAAATACTTTATTATCTTTTTGTCTTAAAATTGACAAAAAATGCGACGTACTTAAACTTTGTGCCGTGGATTTTTATCAAGTATACGTTGATGGAAAACTTACTTCCTACGGTCCGTCAAGAACGGCAAGCGGATGTTCTTGTTTAAGGGAACTTCCGCTTGAAAACGCAAAGGAAATATTAATTAAGGTTGCTTACTACGGTAAACCTTGTACGTCTTGCGATTATCAGTCGCCATTTTTTGGCGCAGAAGTTTTTGATAAAGGCAACTTGGTGTATAATACGGACGACTTTGTTTGCAAAAGTTTACCTTATCATAGAGACGATATGCCAAGTTACGTTCCACAGCGTGGCTTTGTAGAATATTTTGATTTAACCAAAAATCAAGTGATAAATTATTCTACCGAAGAAGTATTACCGCCCAAAATTATTTACGGAAGAAACGATAATGGAGACTACCGTAGATTAACTTTCAACTACGTTGAAACCGGTGATTTTCGTGGTTTTGACAAAATAAAAGACGTTTGCTGGGATAAGGATAAAGACCACTATCAAGAACTTATAGTAAACGATTTTAAAAAATACGTTGTAGATAAAACACAAAACGGGTTTTATTACGATTATTACACGTTAAATGAAGAGCATACAGGCTTTATTACTCTTAAAATCTCCGCTAATAAAGAGACGGAGTTTTTTGTCGTTTTTGACGAACATACGCCAGACGGTAAATGGATTTTAGGTCGTTGTGATTGTAACGATATAATCGGTGTAAAGGTAAATAAAGGAGAGCATTACGTTATTTCCTTTGAGCCTTACGCATTTAAGCACTTAAAAATTATTTACCAGCAAGGCGTAAAAGTAATGCCTGAAATGATTACGTTTGAAAACAAAAAACCGATAACGTTTGCGATAAATGGTGACAAAACGTTGAAAAAAGTTTTCAATGCGGCAGTAAATACGTTTAAGCAAAATTCTGTTGATATTTTTTACGACTGTCCAGGTAGAGAACGTGCGGGGTGGCTTTGCGATACTTATTTTATGGCAAAAGCTGAACGCCTTTTATATGGCAACAACGACATTGAACGCGCGTTTTTGGAAAATTACATAATTTCTAATACACCAGAATTACCTGATAAAATGATTCCTATGTGTTTTCCGAGTGAGCACCCGTCGGGGACGTATATTCCCAACTGGGCAATGTGGTTTAATGTTGAAATTGCCGACTATTTTAAGCGTACGGGTGATATGAATTTGCCCGATATGGCTAAGTCAAAGGTTTATGGAATAATAGAATTTTTTGATAAATACTTAAATGAATACGGACTGTTAGAAAATTTAGAAAGTTGGGTTTTTATTGAATGGAGTATCTCTAACAATGATGAGTATAAAGAGTGCGTAAGCTTTCCTACAAATATGGTTTACGCGTATATGCTTAAAGAAATAGGTGTGCTTTATAACGATAAAGAACTTATTGACCGTGGTAATAAAATAGGTCAAACTATTATGGACTTATCGTTTAACGGAAAGTTTTTTGCTGATAATGCGATTAGAAAAGACGGAAAATTAGTTCGCTGTGACGAGCATATAAGCGAAACGTGCCAGTATTACGCATTGTTCACGGGGCTTAAACCGAACGAGCAGTTTTCAAATATGATAAAAAAAGAATTTGGGCCAATGCGTGAGAGCGAATATCTTGAAGTCGGTAAGAGTAATATGTTCATCGGTAACTTTTTAAGATTTTTCTGGCTGTTAGAAGAAAAGGAATATGAAAGAGCTATTGAAGAAGTGAAAAAATGCTTTTCTGTAATGGCGGATACAACAGGCACGCTTTGGGAACTCAATAGACCGACTGCAAGCTGTAATCACGGGTTTGCGTCGTCAGTTTCGGTTATTATGATGACAAGTCTATTCGGCTATAACGAATGCGATAAGAACCGATTTAAAAGGTATGAGTATCAAATTGGAGACAAAAAACTAACTTTAACGGAAGTTTAGTGACAAGGATTATAATTTATGAAAATTTTTGAAAAAATAAATGCAAAGATAAAAGACCGTACGGCAGAGCCTATCACTATTGCTTTTTTAGGCGACAGCGTTACGCAAGGTTGTTTTGAACATAAAATTATAGACACTGCTTATGATGTGAAAAGCGCATACAGTACACGTTTAAGGGAAATATTAAACGTTTTATATCCGTTTATACCGTTTAATATTATAAATGCAGGGTTAAGTGGCGACACTGCAAGTGGCGGAGCAAATAGGCTACATAGAGATGTTATTTCTAAATCGCCTGATTTAGTAATCGTTTCGTATGGACTAAACGATTGTACTTCGGGTGAAAACGGACTTGATAAATACACGCAATCGTTAGACTATATTTTTTCAGAACTATCAAATGCTAATATAGATACGATATTTTTAACGCAAAATTTCTGTTGTAAAAAAACTGACCCATCTTTGACAGATGAGAATTTGATAAATTTAAGCAAATCACTAATTTCAATACAAAACGATGGTGTGTTAAAGAAATATTTTGAAAGTGCAAAGAGTTTAGCAAGTGAATACGGTGTTAAGATATGCGATATTTATTCGGTTTGGGAAAAGCTATCACAAGGGCAAGTGGATACCACTGACCTTTTAGCAAATAAGCTTAACCACCGCATAAAAGAATTTCATTATTACATTGCAATTAAACTTTTAGAAACCATATTTTTTATTGAAAATTAATAGCAGTTGTGATATAATTACGAGTAAATAATTAGGAGCAAAATGGCAG
>JAZNFN010000007.1:0-2710 GCA_045576035.1 Christensenellaceae bacterium | reverse complement strand
GACAACTCTTTTCCGAAGTCGTTTTCCCTTAACTATCCCTTTTACAAACTCCTCATATCCCCTTACCCCTTACTCTTTAAGGGGTTATTTTAGGTTTAAGGGATTAGAAACGAGCAAGACAAGACCCGACCGATATTTTAAGGGGTTAGAAACGAGCAGTTCAAGGCTCGACCAAGCAAAAGGACGAAATTGACCGTCTGGTCATTGAGGTCTTTTGCGAAGGGCAGAAACGCAGAAATGCGAAGTTTATAAGCACTTAAAATTAGTATTTTACGCTATATAAGATGTCCTCATAAGTTGGGAAAGTTACAAATTCCTTGCCGATTAAAAGTTCCATTTCATCAGCACAAGACCTTACGGCCTGCATATCTTTAAGCAGTGTCTTTTTACAGAATCTTGCTTTGGTTAGATTATCCCAACCCTTTTTATATTTTGCAGTGTCTTCAATAAGTTTACTTAAATTATCGTTAAATTTACCAGAAAGTTCAGCAATGCGTGAAACAACGCCTTCTTCAAGTGCGCAAGAATAGTTTTTAGCGTACTCTTTTTTAAGGTTAAGTTCTTTAAGCAAGAAACTTTGATAGCCAATAACTGCGGGAACAATTTGTTTTCGTGCAATGTCTATCGCCGTAAGTGCTTCAATATGAACTATGTTTGAATAGTTTTCAAGCAAAATTTCCATTCTTGAATGAATTTCGCTTTCTGATAGCACTTTATGTCTTTTAAACAACTCAACGTTCTTTTGTTGTGTATAAAGTGGAAGAGCGTCAACGGTAGATTTAAGATTTAATAGTCCACGTTTCTTTGCTTCCCTTTCCCACTCTTTTGAGTAGTTGTTACCGCTAAATAGTATACGTTTATGGTTTTTAATGGTTTGTTTAATAAGCGTATCTAACGAAGCGTTGAAGTCCTTTGCTTTTTCAAGAACGTCTGCAAAGTTTTTAAGTTCGTCCGCAACGATAGTGTTTATAATAAAGTTCGGGCAAGCGATATTGGTTGAAGAACCGACCATACGGAACTCAAATTTATTACCCGTAAACGCAAACGGAGAAGTTCTGTTTCTATCAGTAGAATCCTTTGGAATAGGTGGAAGCACTGACACGCCGATTTTAAGCTCGGTTTTCTTTTTAGCGCTAAATTTTTCACCGCTTTCAATAGCCGATAAAATAGCTTCAAGTTCTTCGCCAAGGTAAATTGAAATTATTGCCGGCGGTGCTTCGTCAGCGCCTAAACGGTGGTCGTTTCCAGCAGAAGCAACGCTTATGCGCAACAAATCTTGGTGATTATCAACCGCTTTAATAACTGCAAGCAAGAAAAGTAAAAACTGAGCGTTATCAATAGGTGTTGCGCCTGGGTCAAGCAAGTTTTCACCCGTGTCGGTACTGATTGCCCAGTTATCGTGCTTACCACTACCATTGACAGAAGCAAAGGGCTTTTCGTGAAGCAAACATACCAAACCGTGCTTATTTGCAACGCTTTTCATAAGTTCCATAGTAAGTTGGTTTTGGTCGGTTGCAATGTTTACCGAAGTATAAACGGGCGCAAGTTCGTGCTGAGCGGGTGCAACTTCGTTATGCTTCGTCTTAGCGTAAACGCCAAGCTTCCAAAGTTCTTCATCAAGTTCTTTCATATATGCTGAAACCCTTGACTTTATCGCACCGTAATAATGATCTTCAAGTTCTTGACCTTTTGACGGACGTGCACCAAACAGCGTTCTTCCACAATGTATTAAATCTATACGTTTTTCATAAACGCTTTTATCAATCAAAAAATATTCTTGTTCAGCACCGCAAGTTGGCGTAACCTTTTTAACTTTGTCGTTACCAAACAAGCGCAAAATACGGAGCGCCTGAGTATTGAACGCTTCCATAGAGCGCAAAAGCGGTGTCTTTTTATCAAGCGCTTCACCGCTATAAGAACAAAATGCGGTGGGAACGTAAAGACTGCCGTCTTTTACAAACGCATAAGACGTTGGGTCCCAAGCAGTATATCCACGGGCTTCAAACGTTGCACGAAGTCCACCCGACGGAAAACTTGAAGCGTCCGATTCGCCCTTAACAAGCGACTTTTCAGAAAACTTCATTATAACGTCACCGTTACCGAAAGGCTCTATAAAACTATCGTGCTTTTCTGCCGTGATACCCGTCATAGGTTGGAACCAGTGCGTAAAGTGCGTTGCACCCTTTTCTATCGCCCATTCTTTCATAACCGAAGCAACGCATTTAGCGCTGTCGTGTGAAAGTGGCGTGCCGTTGTCTATCGCAAGGCGCACGGCTTCATACGCTTCTTTGGGAAGACGCTCTTTCATAACTTTGTCGTTAAAAACCATTTCGCCAAATATTTCGGGAATATTTTTTGCGTTCATAATCGCTCCTTAATCCAACTGATTTCTCTAAATTTTATCACTTTATAGAGTATTTTGTCAATTATTTGATATGCGCATGTAATATATATTTACTTATATCACTGTAATTTTAGCGCCTTTTGAGCGTTACGGTTTATAAAATATTTATTTATACTTGTTTTCTAAAATTTTTAGGGCTTACCCCGTAAAACTTTTTGAATGCGTTTGAAAAATAATACGCATCGTAAAATCCCGTTTTATAAGCAATCTCACTTATCCTTAAATCCGTTTCAATTAAAAGTTGTTTAGCAGTACTTAACCTAAGTTTAGTAAGATATTTTATAGGCGTTAAACCCGTTACACGCA
>JAZNFN010000006.1:0-2676 GCA_045576035.1 Christensenellaceae bacterium | reverse complement strand
TATCGGAACGATTTTAACAAAACCTGCAACACCTAAGAATTATAACGGAATAGTTGCTAATCATTATTATATAAATGAAGAATCTAATGTTTACGCAATAAACACTAACTCTAACGCAGGTTTAATTAATAGTAAATATTTATCTACCTATAAAACAACTTATAGCGATATTGAAACAGCTTTGGGTTACGACACAACAAAAGAAACCAACATTCAACCCTTAATGATTTATAATAAAGATGCAAGTAGTTATGGTTATATCGGTAACAGCTATACCCTTTCGGCAAGTTCTTATGCAAAAGTTTCATTAGACGTAAGAGTTTACGATAACGCAACCGCATATATCTATATCGTTGATGCATCTAAATCAACCAAAAACGTTATGACTTTTGAAGATTTCACCGTCAACGCAATGAGCAAACAATCTGTCGACAAAGGCACTGAAATCAAAGGCGAAGATTACAAGTTGGCTATTAAAATTGATAGTGAAACCGTTAAAAAAGTTGGCAATGGTGGTTGGGTCAACGTTCAGTTCTACGTTGCATCGGGTGCTTCCGCAAAGAATTTCAGAGTTGAAATGTGGAACGGCGCAAGAGATGAAAGTGCTAAATCGCAAGGCTATGTATTCTTTAATAACGTAAACGTATCTACAAGCGCTTCTAATTTTGAACCAGATAGATGGCAAAACGCATTTGACAAATCAGGCAATCCCCTATTTGATGCAGGTGAAGATTCATTCAGTGAACTTATTATGTATCAACAAGAACTTACCGAGATTGAAAATCAATGGAACCGTGAACCCAACAAACCTGATATTGCATACGATGCTAATTACGTTTGGGCTAAAAACGATTACATGATTTATGCGGTATATAACACAATTGACGCTGTTGAAGTTAATCCCTATGAAAATGAAGTTGAAGAAGATAAACCTGAAACAGAAGAAACACAAACAACTGACCCATCTACTTTCTGGTTATCTTTCTCATCAATCTTACTTGGTGTTGTTCTTGTATTAGCAATTATTGCATTGTTCATTAAAAACTTCTTACGTAGACGTAGAAGAAATGCAAGTGATGCTAAATCACACTACACTATCGTAAGCAGAACGAAAAAGAATAAACGTGAAAAAGCAAAGAAAGAGAAGCTTGCTAAAAAATATGACTACGATGAAAACGAAGATGAAATAGATGAAGACGCTATTGAAAATGTTCAAGATGAACAAACTACCGTTGAAGACGTAGAAGAAAGCACAACCGAAGAAACACTTGATTCATACGTTTACGGTGAAGTTCAAGACTTTGGCGAAGAAGAAGAAAACAAATAATTTTATCAAATAAAAGGTGTTTTATGACACCTTTTATTTTTTATGTATACCTTTAATGTTTTTTACGCATATACATAATATATGGCAACAATAATTTTAACAGGTGGCGGTACAGCAGGTCATTGTATACCACATTTAGCAATTTTACCATATATTAAAAATGATTTCGAAAAAATCTATTATATAGGTAGTAAAAACGGCATTGAAAAAAACATTATTGAAAAGGCAGGAATTCCCTACTACTCTGTTCCGTGCGCAAAACTTAATAGGCGTATTTGTAAAGAAAATTTTAAGATACCTATTACCGTTATAAGTGGAATTATTAAAGCCGGCAAACTACTTGACAAATTAAAACCTGACGTTGTATTCTCAAAAGGTGGATACGTTTCCGTTCCTGCGGTAATTGCTGCAAAAAAACGTAAAATTCCCGTTATTTCACATGAAAGTGATTACACGGTGGGATTAGCAAATAGGTTTACGTCTAAATATTGCAAAAAAGTTTTAACTTCGTTCCCTGAAACTGCAACATTATTAAAAAATGGCGAATACGTCGGTTCACCTTTAAGAAAAGAAATATTTAACGTTTCAAGAGATGACGCATTAAAAACGTTTGGTTTTAGTGGGCAAAAACCTATTCTATTAGTTACAGGTGGAAGCCAAGGCGCAAAGACCATTAACGATACTTTAAGAAAAGCACTTAAAGATTTACTGCCAAAGTACGATATTATTCATATTTGCGGTAAAAATAATTTAATAAACGAAAAAACCCCGAAAGGTTATTACCAAACGGAGTATACTGATAAAATTGAAAACGCCTTTGCCGTAGCGTCAGTTTGCATATCACGCTCAGGCTCAAATACACTTTTTGAACTTTTAAGCCTAAAAATACCGTGCGTGCTTATCCCTTTACCCAAAGGAAATTCCCGTGGAGACCAAATATTGAACGCTGAATATTTTCAGCGCTTAGGCTTAGTAAACGTCTTGCCACAAAGTGTTTTAACGCCAAGTTCATTAGTGTTTGCCGTGAACTCCGTTTATACAAACCGATATAATCTATCAAGGAATTTTGAAAAATTCCCTATTAACGATGCTAGCAGACAAATATCAAGAATTATAGCTGATTATATTAAATAAGCAACGTGCAATCTTGAACTTCTTTCTATCTTATTAAGTCCTTTATTATTCTTAAAATAAACCGAAAGTGATAAATCGTCTTTTTCGGTTTTTTCTTTAATAGCTATCATTCTATTATTTTTAACCACCGTCATACGAAGTTTAGCTATTTTACTTTCATTTTTATCAAACAACGTTTCGATAATCTTATTTAACATAAATATTTCTCCTTACGC
>JAZNFN010000005.1:0-18556 GCA_045576035.1 Christensenellaceae bacterium | reverse complement strand
ACCTATCCGTCCACTTTTCCCAAAAGGCTTATTTAACGACGTTATCGTTATTGCAACGGCATTATCAGTTGAACCCGATATTCAACCCGAACCCTTAGCAATGATTGGTAGCTCAATTGCAATCAGCATTTCAGACATTCCGTTTGCTGGTCCTACCGGAAGCGTTGTAGTTGGTATTGTTGACGGTGAATACGTTATCAACCCCGATGAAGCACAAAGAGCAAAGAGCGTGTTGACTTTAAACCTTGCAGGTACTAAGGACGCAATCATGATGGTTGAAGCAGGTGCAAATGAAATTTCTGACGACGAAATGGTCGGCGCAATTTTATTCGGTCACGAAGAAATCAAACGTCTTTGCGCTTTCCAAGAAGAAATCGTTAAAGAAATCGGTAAACCCAAAAGGGAAATGGAACTTTACCACGTTCCCGAAGATATTGACAATGCAGTTAGAGAATATGCAGACAAAATGCTTGATGAAGCACTTGATACCTTTGACCGTCACGAAAGACAAGCAGGTCAAGACAAAGTTGAAAAGGACTGCTTAGAACATTTTGCTGAAATTTTCCCCGATAAAGCAAGGGAAATCAAAGATGCTCTTTACTATATGACCAAAGAAAAAGTAAGGGCAAAAATCACCAACACAGGTATTCGTCCTGACGGAAGAAAACTTGATGAAGTAAGAAAAATTTGGTGTGAAGCAGGCGTTCTTCCAAGAGTACACGGTTCAGGCGTATTCACTAGGGGAATGACTCAGGTTCTTTCAACTTGTACGCTTGGTATGCTTTCAGAAGCACAAAAACTTGAAGGTCTTGACGGCGAAAGTACAAAGAGATATATGCATCAATATAATATGCCCGGCTACGCTTCTGGCGAAGCTAAACCTTTAAGAAGCCCTGGCAGACGTGAAATCGGTCACGGTGCACTTGCTGAAAGAGCATTAGAACCCGTTATTCCAAGTGAAGAAGAATTCCCTTATGCTATTAGAATCGTTTCAGAAGTTATGAGTTCAAACGGCTCTACTTCACAAGGTAGCGTATGCGGTTCAACCTTAGCGCTTATGGATGCAGGCGTTCCTATTAAAGCACCTGTTGCAGGTATTGCTATGGGTCTAATAAAGGATACCGAAAGCGGTAAAGTATCAATTCTTTCTGATATTCAAGGTTTAGAAGACTTCCTTGGCGATATGGACTTTAAGGTTGCAGGTACTGAAAAGGGTATCACGGCAATCCAAATGGATATTAAAATTAAGGGTATTGACGAAGCAATTTTGCGTAAAGCAATCGCACAAGCAAACGTTGGTAGACAATATATCCTTTCTAAGATGCTTGAAGTTATCGATACGCCAAGAGCAGAACTTTCTAAGTATGCACCTAGAATTATATCTTTCAACATTGACCCTGAAAAGATAGGCGACGTTGTTGGTAAGCAAGGTAAAGTAATCAACAAGATTATAGAAGAAACGGGCGTTAAGATTGACATTGACGACGACGGAAGAGTAAACATTGCAAGCGTTGGTGACGGTGCTAATGCGGAAAGGGCAAAAGCAATTATCCTTTCAATTGCAAAAGACCCCGAAGTTGGCGATATGTTTATTAGTGAAGTTGTTAGAATTCTTCCTAAGGTTGGCGCATTCTGTGAACTTGCACCAGGGAAAGACGGATTAATTCACATCAGCAAGATGAGTGAAAAACGCATAAACAACGTTGAAGAAGTTTTGCATATCGGCGATAAAGTTAAGGTTGAAATTATTAAAATCGGCGAAAAGGGCATCGACCTTAAACTTCTTGAAATCGTAAACGACTAATTTTTGTGACAAGACAAATATGCAAGGCAATCTGCCTTGCATATTTTTTATCTAAATTTAGTTTAAATTCCGTCAAAGTAATTTTATAACAAGACACTTCATAAAATACGAATAGAGGTGTCTATAAATGAAAAGACTAAGTAAAAGAATAACCGTAATAACCAACTTAATTTTAGTCGTCGCTTTAATTTCGGTATATGCAATAAGTTTTGTTCCGCAAACGGCAGTGCCAATTTATGGTGGCGATAAAATTGAAGCAATTTACCGTGGGAACGTATTAAATAAAAACGTATCCTTAATGTTCAACGTGTACGAAAATACTGATACGGTTAATAAAATTATTGATATTTTAAATGAAAATAATGTAAAGGCAACCTTTTTTGTGGGCGGATGCTGGGCAGACGATAACGGGCAAACACTTTGCAGAATTGTTGAGTGCGGACACGAAATTGCTAACCACGGTTATTTTCATAAGGACCATAAAAAACTTGACTATGACGCTAACGAAAAAGAGATTTCTTTAACGGGTGTAATTATTAAAGCACTGTGCGGGGTACATCCAACTTTGTTTGCTCCACCGTCGGGCAGTTTTTCTGAAACGACTTTATCGGTCGCAAACAGTCTAAATTATAAGGTTATAATGTGGTCGAAAGATACTATTGATTGGCGTGATAAAGACGTGGATTTAATAGTTAAGCGTGCTACTAAAAATCCTGCTAACGGCGATTTAATACTTATGCACCCAAAAACGCATACGGTTCAAGCACTTCCTAAAATCATTGATTTTTACGTTGAAATGGGTTATAGGTTAGTTACTGTAAGCGAAAATATATCTTGATACATATCGGAGAAAATTATGATACACTATAAGCAATTTGACAACGGTTTAAGGCTTGTTGTAAACAAAATGGACGGAATGTTATCGGTAAGCTGTGGAGTGCTTGTTAAGACGGGTAGCATTAACGAAAGCCAAAGTGAAAACGGCATATCACACTTTATAGAACACGTTATGTTTAAGGGCACGAAAACACGTTCAGCGTTTGAAATATCCGACCACATAGATAGGATAGGCGCTCAAATAAATGCGTTTACTTCAAAAGAATTAACTTGTTATTATACTAAATCTACAAAAGAGCACGCTAAAAAATCGCTTGAAATATTATCCGACATATTTTTCGATTCAGTATTTGACAAAGTTGAACTTGAAAAGGAAAAGGGCGTAATCATTGAAGAAATCAATATGAGCGAAGACGCACCCGAAGAAGTATGCCTAGATTTGCTTGCGCAAAGTTATTATGGTAATTCTGGGCTTGGTCAAACTATATTAGGACCGTCAAAAAATATCAAACGCTTCACAAGAGAGGACGTTAAGGCGTATATGGATAAGTACTATACGGCCGATAACGTGGTTATATCTATTGCAGGTAACGTAGACGTTGAAACTGCCGAAAAGTGCGTTAAAGAATATTTTGCCGATAGGTTTAATAAGACTAAGAGTGCACCGCAAGTTGAAATAAAAGCAAATGAGCCACAAGCGCTCTTTAAAGCAAAACGTATAGAACAAACGCATATCGGTTTTGCTATGAAAGGGCTTAGCGCATCTGATGATAGAAGCGACGCTTTTGCCATAGCAAACACTATTCTTGGCGGGGGAATGAGCAGTAGACTTTTCCAAAAAGTAAGGGAAGAATTAGGGCTTGCTTACAGCGTTTATTCTTATGCGTCACAATACAAAAAAGACGGCGTGCTTGAAATTTATGCAGGCGTAAATACTTCTCAGCGTGATTTAGCAGTAGAAGCAATCGTTTCAGAAGTTAAGAATTTTAAGGCTAACGGAATAACCGAACAAGAATTTGAGCGTGGTAAAGAACAAATAAAAAGTTCCTTTATAATGGGTCAAGAAAGTACGGCATCGCAAATGATACTGTACGGAAAATATTTGATTTTGCTTGATAAAGAGTTTGATTTTACAAGCAGAATGAAAAAACTTCAAGACGTAAGTTTTAAGGACGTTATAGAAGCGATAGAATATACGTTCAATATTGAAAGTTCGGCAACAGCAACCGTCGGCTCAAAACGAACGCCATTAAAAATTTAACAAAAATAAAGGACCTTTCCTAGTGTGAAAAGTCCTTTTTTTTATTTAGAGAGAATATACTTTTATTATGAAAGTTATAAGGTTTATGATTATGGGCGTAATAGTTTTATCAACGCTGTTTACCGTCTTTTTTGTAAAAGACATATTAAATGAAAAAAAGGTAGAAGTTCAAGCTGAGTACAAAGGAATTTTAACGCTTTGGCAGATAGACAGTTTTGAAGGTGGAACGGGTTCACGCAAGCAGTTTTTGTTAAAAGCGTCAAGAACTTTTGAAAAAAAGAATCAAGGTGTTTTAGTAATGGTGATAAACCATACAAAGACAAGTATGCTTGAAAGTTTAAGTAATGGATTGTACCCTGATATGATTTCTTTTGGCGGTGGTGCAGAAGTTAAAGGATTTAGTGAACTTAACGTAGAGAGAACTGTAAACGGTGGACTTATCGGCGGTAAGGTCTATGCAACTGCTTGGTGCAAGGGGGGATATTTCTTGATAGCAAATCCAAACTTAACTAATGAAATTCCCGACCATTTGCCGTCGCTTTTAGTTTCACAAAACGATTATACTCAGCCATTAACTTCGCTTTATTTTTCGGGTATAAAGGTAGAAGATATAGAAGTAAAAAAGCCGATGGATGCGTACGTTAAGTTTGTTTCGGGAAAGACCCCGTACTTTTTAGGTACTCAACGTGACGTAATAAGACTTTCAAATAGGGGTATGGAAGTTTTAACTCGTCCGATACAGGAATTCAACGATTTATATCAATACGTTTGCATAACGTCAAAAGATAGAGAGAAGATTTATTATTCCGAGCAGTTTATTTCTCACCTTACTTGCGACGACGTGCAAAAACAACTTTTCAATATAGGTATGTATTCACCTTTTATAAACGTTGAATACGATAACGTTCACTTGTCAGCAATGCAAAATCAAAACAATTCTTACACCTTGTCAGCCTTTACTGACGGTCAAACGCTTGAAGAATTGCAAGGTGTGTCATTGCAAGTTTTAAAAGGTAATAGCGAAAATGAAAATAAAATAAAAAATTTAGTCGTTTAACCTTGAAAAATTCCCTAAAATATAGTAAAATGATAAAAGGAGATATATGGGTTTAAAAAATGCGCTTGAACAGTTTACCCACGCAAAAATATTATTTGACGAACCAATGAGAAAACATACTGGGTACGGTGTGGGTGGTTGCGCTAGATATTATGCGGAAGTTGACAGTTTGTTTGCGCTAAACAACCTTATAACTCTTGCAAAAAATTACCGAACTAAATACAAAATTATAGGCTGTGGGACAAATATTCTTGTTTCCGACTTAGGCTATGACGGAATAATTATCGACCTTAAAAGGCTGTCGGACGTATTTTTTAAGCGTGATGAAGTGCGTGCAATGGCAGGCGCACGGCTTGATAAACTAATTAAGTTCGCATCAGAGCACGCTCTCACCGGACTTGAAGCGCTTTCGGGCATTCCCGCAAGTATAGGCGGGGCTGTTGTTATGAACGCTGGTGCTTTTGGGCATAATATATCCGATTTTATCACGACGGTTGAAACGCTTGATAACGGAAAAATAAAAGTGTATGATAAAAGCGCTTGTAAATTCGGTTATAGAACGAGTAGATTTTTGGGTAAAAGAGAAGCGATAATTTCGGCAACGTTCTTGCTTCCCGAAGGCAATAGAGAAATAATAAACGCAGGGATTAAGACTTATCTTGAACTTCGTAAATCTATACACCCGTCGGGCAGAAGTTGTGGTTCGGTTTTCAAGAATCCAAAACCTTACACGGCAGGTGAACTTATTGATAAGGCAGGACTTAAAGGTTATGCCGTAGGCGGTGCAAGCGTATCGGATAAACACGGCAATTTTATTGTTACAACAAATAAAGCAAAGGCAAAGGACGTATATTGCCTTATTCAAGACGTCAAAAGAAAAGTTAAACAGGCATTCGACGTAAATCTATTAGAGGAGGTTGAGTGCGTAGGGGAGTTTTAATGATACTTTCAGCAGATTACCATACCCATACCGTATATAGTCACGGTAAAGGTCAAATAATAGATAACGCACGGGTGGCGAAAGAAAGGGGACTAATAGAACTTGGAATTTCGGACCACGGCTTTGCGCACCCAGCGTTTGGACTCACCAAGCGCAAAGTGCCAAAGATGAAAAAAGACTGCATAGAAGCAACAAAAGAAACGGGCGTTAAAGTACTATTGGGTATAGAGTCTAATATAATCGGCACGGACGGAACGGTTGACTTAAAGCCTAAGATGTACGACCACTTTGATATTTTTCTTGCGGGTATACACAAGTTTGTGCTTTATAAATTTGGAACGGCTTTCTCATTATTTACCCCAAACTTCGTGTGTTCGGTGGTGAACAAAAAGCAAGTGCCGTCAAGCCTTGTTAAAACCAACACGAAAACGTTTATAAACGTAATAAAAAACAATCCCGTAGACGTTATAACGCACGTTAATTTTTGTTGTTACGCAAACGCTGTTGAAGTTGCTAAGGCGGCGGCGGATTACGGCACTTATATAGAACTAAACTCAAAAAAAACACACTTTACCGATGAAGAAGTATACGACGTCGCAAAAACGGGTGTAAAGTTTATAATCAATTCTGACGCACATACGCCCGATAGGGTTGGCGAAATTTCACTTGTCGAACAACTTCTTGATAGGGTAAAGATAAACCGTGAGCAGATTGCAAATATTGACGGAAGACTTCCCACGATGCGTTTTAAGGCTTTTAAGGAGCGTGGATAATGAATTTTTCGGATAAAATAAAAAGCGAAATATTATCAAAGCCTATAAAAGAAGATCATTGCAAAAAAGCGTTTATAGCAGGACTGATAAGGGGTTCGGGCGTTCTTTACGAAAGGGACGGCGAACTCGGTCTTGAATTTAAGGCTTTTAGCGAAGAACTTGCCTTAACTTTAACCACGACATTTAAAACGCTTTTTAATTATGATATCAGGGAAGTTTCGGTAGAAGAAGATAAACTTAATAAAAAGGACAAGTTCTATCTAAACATATTCGGTGATGAAGCGATTGAAATATTAAAAGAACTTGAAGTTTTGATAGAAAGTGACGGCGACATTGCAGTAAATCTTAAATTTTACGGTGAAATAACTAAAAAAGAATGTTGCTTGCACGCATTTATTCGTGGACTGTTTGTTTCTGCTGGAAGTTGCACTTTGCCAACCGATAACGATAGTTCTAGTACGGGTTACCATTTAGAGATAAATTTTTCACACTATTCGCCAGCACAAGAAACAGCACAAAAGTTAGCTGAGTATAATATTTTAACCAAGATAGTTAAGCGCCGTGAAGGGTATATAGTTTATATAAAAAGCGCAGAAGAAATTAAAGACTTCATTGCCTTTTTACCTGCACCCGTATCGGTGTTAAAAATAACCGACCTTATGGTAAACCGTGAGTTTGCCAACAATATAAATCGCCAAAAAAATTGCGATTTGGGCAACGTTAACAAGCAAGTTGAAGCGTCTGCAAAGCAAGTTGCCGCTATTGAAAAGATAGAAAAAACGATAGGACTTGACGGTTTAAAAGACGACCTTTTATCCGTTGCTATCGCAAGAAAAGAAAACCCCGAAGAAACTCTTTTAGAACTTGCCGAAAGGCTTGGTATTAGCAAGAGTTGCTTAAACCACAGATTGAGAAAGATAGTTTTGATTGCAAACGAACTATAAAGGAATAAAGTATGCCAGAATTTGTACATTTACACGTTCACACTGAATATAGTCTACTTGACGGAGCAACAAGAATAGACGACGTTTTTAAGGCGTGCCGTAAAAAAGGTATGCACGCATTAGCCATAACCGACCACGGAAATATGTTCGGTTCGCTTTACTTTGCAGAGTGTGCAAAAAAAGCGTATATGAAAGCGCTAGATGCGGGTGAGAGCGAAGAAAATGCAAAGATGCAAGCCATAATCGGTTGTGAAATGTACGTTGCAGAAGACCATCTTTCTAGTGAAAGAGAGTACGACCACCTTGTTCTTTTGTGTAAGAATAAAAAAGGCTATAAAAATTTAATAAAACTTGATTCTATTGCGTACGTTGATGGATTTTACTATAAGCCAAGAATAGACTATAAACTATTAAAAGACCACGCAGAAGGGCTAGTGTGTCTTTCGGGTTGTCTTGCAGGTAGAGTTAATAAAAGATTAATGCAAAACGACTATGAAGGTGCAAAAGAAGTCGCTTTGATGCTCTACGATATTTTTAAGGATGATTTTTATCTTGAAATTCAAGACCACGGAATGCCCGAACAAAAAAGGATAAATCCGCTACTAATAAAACTTTCAAAAGAACTAAATATTCCGCTCGTTGCAACCAACGACGTGCATTATATAGAAAAGGAAGATAACGAAGTTCAAGACGTTGTTGCGTGCATAAGCACAAAGACTACGATTGACGACCCAACACGTTTTAAGATGGATACCGACCAAGCCTATCTTAAAACTTACGACGAAATGTTTGAACTGTTTTCAAATATTCCCGAAGCGCTTGAAAACACAGTTAAGATTGCTGAAAAGTGCAACGAAGAACCTATTTTTGACTTAAATAAAAAATGCGAGCCTATAAGGGACAATTCGCTTATTCCAGGATATATCCCCGATAACGGACAATCTGCGTACGACTTTTTAAAAGGCATTGCAGAAAAGGGACTTAGAGAGCGTTACCCCGTTATCACTCAGGAAATTCAAGACCGCTTTGATTACGAACTTAATACAATACATACTATGGGATACATTGAATACTATCTAATAGTATGGGATTTCATAAACTACGCAAAAAGCATCGGTATATCGGTAGGTGCAGGGCGTGGTAGCGGTGTGTCTAGTATCATTGCATATTCGGTTGGTATAACCGACGTTGATCCGTTAAAGTACGACCTAGTCTTTGAACGTTTCTTAAATAAAGAACGTGTAAGTATGCCTGACTTTGATATAGACTTTCAGGACGATAGGCGTGGTGAAGTTGTTGAGTACGTTCGCAACAAGTACGGTGCTGATAGGGTTGCACAGATAGTAACTTTTGGTACGCTTGCAGGGCGTGCCGCTATCAAGGACGTTGGTCGTGTATTTCGTGTACCGTATTCGGAAACTGATAAAATTACTAAACTTATGGACGGTAAAAGCAGTATATCCGAAAGTTTTGGTTTTAAGAAAAATAAAGACGGCGAAGACGTAAGCGTAAAAGAACTTCGTGAAATGTACGAGCAAGATGATACCGTTAAAAAGGTAGTCGATATGTCAATCCGTGTTGAAGATATGCCAAGGCAAACGGGTATGCACGCAGCAGGTGTTGTTATATGTGCAAAACCCATTGCTGATAACGTGCCGTTGCAGAAGAACGGCGACGACGTTACTACTCAGTTCGATATGAAAGAAGTTGAGCAACTTGGTATGCTAAAAATGGACTTCTTAGGGCTAAGAACGCTAACCGATATTTCCAAAGCAAAACAATATATAAAAGAAAATACGGGCAAAGAACTTGACTTCCACAAGTTAGGATACGAAGACGAAGGGACTTATAAGATGATAGGCGACGGGGAAACGGACGCTGTGTTCCAGCTGGAAAGTCCTGGTATGAAACGCTTTATGCGTGATTTAAAGCCGTCAACCTTTGAAGATATTATCGCAGGTATATCTATGTATAGACCCGGTCCTATGGATAGTATTCCTAAGTACGTCAGTTATAAGCACAATCCCGACACCATTAAATACGACCACCCACTGTTAGAACCGCTATTAAAAGCGACTTACGGCGTGCTTATTTACCAAGAACAAGTTATGCAAATCTGTCAAAAGATAGGCGGATTCTCACTTGGGCAAGCGGACATAGTTCGTCGTGCAATGGGTAAAAAGAATATGGAAGAAATGGAACGCCAAAAAAAGATATTTATCGAAGGTGGTATAAGTGAAAAAGGCGACCCGATTCCAGGTGCGGTAAAGAATGGTGTTCCGGAAGAAATTGCAAAGAAAATCTTTGATGAAATGGCAGGCTTTGCAAAGTATGCGTTCAACAAATCTCACGCAGCGGCATACGCTGTTCTTGCATATCAAACAGCATACTTAAAACTTTATTATCCCGTTGAGTTTTTCGCTTCAATCTTAAACAACAGAATAGATAAGATTGAAGAACTTTCAAAATATTTGACGTATATTAAGAGTAAGGGGATAGAAGTTTTTCCGCCCGACATAAATAAAAGCACAGCGTTTTTCAAGACTGAAAACGGCGGTATGCGTTTTGGTTTAGTAGGGCTTAAAAACGTTGGACTTGGCGTAATAGAACAGATTGTAAAAGAGCGTAACGATAACGGAAACTTTAAATCGTTTGAAGATTTTGTCAACAGAACGGTAACTTTCGGCATAAACAAGCGACTTGTTGAAAGTCTAATTTTATCGGGTGCGTTCGATGCGTTTGGAATATACAGAAGAACTCTTATGGCAGTTCACGCCGACTATATGGATAGAATATCTTCTGCAAGTAAGAAAAAAGATAATATGCAAATAAGTCTTTTCGGTACGGTGCTAGACGAAGACGAAGGCTTAGAACTTGATTATCCCGACCTAAGCGAATATTCTTCAAAAGAAAAACTTACGCTTGAAAAGACGGTGCTTGGTATATATCTTTCAGGGCATCCGTTATCCGACTATAAGGCACAGTTTGAAAAGTTTTCTTTCAACACAAGCGTTCTTGACTTCTTTGAAGAAGACGAAGACGGCAACCGCACCTACACTGAGTTTAAGGACGGCGAACACGCGGTTATGGGCGGTATTATATCCGAATTTAAGCGTCTTGCAACTCGTGGTGGGCAAAATATGGCGTTCGTTAAGGTTGAGGACCTTTACGGGCAAATTGAAGTAATATGTTTCCCTAAGGTTTACGAAAAGTCAAGAGACGTGTTAAAAGAAGAGCAAACGGTTCGTATTTCGGGTAAATTGCAACTTAAAGACGGCACTCCACAAATCGTTGCGGACAGTGTAGATAAACTTGAAGTGATAGAAAACGAACAGCCTAAAACAGAGCAAGAATATATGGGCGTAATTATTCCTGATGATAAGGCGGATAACTTAAACGACGTTTTAGATATTCTTTCAAGTTATGAGGGGAATATTCCTGTAATAATAGCACTAAAAGGTAAAAAGTATAGCGCTAACTGTGCCGTTAGGCGTTGTGAAGGGCTTATTAGCGAACTTAAAAACTACGTTAAAGAGCAGGATATAATTTTTTTCAGAAAAAAATAAAAAAGCGCTATAAAAAAGTGGAAATATTTTTAACTATATGATAAAATATTTTGCGATACGTTTAGATAAGGTTTAGGAGGGTATCCTATGGATAGAATAGCTGTTTTAACTAGCGGTGGCGACGCTCCTGGTATGAACGCTTGTATAAGGGCGGTTGTTCGTACGGCATTAAATAATAAAATGGATATTTACGGTGTAGAAAGGGGTTACGCTGGTCTTATTAAGGGCGAAATTACCCGTTTAGGCACACGTTCAGTTTCTGACATGATTCACAAGGGCGGTACGTTCTTAAATACTGCAAGATGTGCAGATTTTAAAGATATCGAAGTTCAACGCCAAGCGGTCGAAGCGCTTTCGGCTTACGGAATTGAAGGCTTAGTTGTTATCGGTGGCGACGGAACGTTTCGTGGTGCAAAAGACTTAAACGATAACTTTGGTATTAAGGTTATGGGTATTCCCGCAACCATAGATAACGACCTTGCTTACACTGATTTTACAGTAGGTTTCGATACGGCAGTAAACACGGTTTTATGGGCAATCAACAATCTTCGTGATACGCTTCACTCACACGATAGAGTTGGTCTTTTAGAAGTTATGGGAAGAAATTGTGGGGACATTGCACTCTATGCAGGCGTTGCAGGTGGTGCAGAATATGTACTTGTTCCTGAACTTCCTTACGATTTAGATAAGATTGCAGCGTCAATAAAAAAGAGTTATCTTCGTGGCAAAACGTCAAATATGATAATTTTGGCAGAAGGCGCTGGCAACCGTGACGAAATAGCAGAATATATCACAAAAAAGAGTGGTATAGGCGTAAAGGTAACAAACTTTGGTCATATTCAACGTGGTGGTTCACCCGATATGGCGGACAGAGTTTTGGCAGCACGCTTTGGATATAAGGCAGTTGAACTTTTGCGGGACAATAAAGATAGTTGCGCAATCGGTATTAGGGATAACAAGATTATAACCGTTCCGTTTGAAGAAGTTTCAAAGGCTGAAAAGAAGTTTGACACTGAGCTTTATAATATAGCTCACGTATTGAGTTTGTAAAAAACACATAAGATAAATATATAAGGAGAAACATTATGAAAGGATTAAAAGGCGCATTGATGTTCGCTCAATCGGGCGGACCCACATCAGTTATCAACGCAAGTGCAGCAGGTGTATTCATTGAAGGTTTAAACTCTGATATGATTACCGAAGTTTACGGTGCAGCACACGGCATTAGGGGGATTCTCAACGAAGAGTTTTACGATATTTCTAAAGAAGAGATAAAAGAACTCGAACTCTTAAAGAACACTCCATCATCGGCATTAGGTTCGGTAAGATATAAACTTAAAGACGCTTCGGTTGACGATACCGACTATAAGAGATTATTAGAAGTTTTCAAAAAATATAACGTTCGTTACTTCTTCTATAACGGTGGTAACGACAGTATGGATACTTGTAACAAAATCAGCAAGTATATGGCAAAATCGGGTTACGAAATGAACGTAATCGGCGTTCCAAAGACAATCGACAACGACCTTTACGGAACCGACCACTGCCCAGGCTTTGCATCAGCAGCAAAATATATTGCTACTTCTATTATGGAAATCAACCTTGACGCTAAGGTTTACGATACGCCTATGATTTGCGTTATCGAAGTTATGGGGAGAAACGCAGGCTGGCTTACGGCTGCCGCTCAACTTGCAAACGCAAAGGGCTTGGGTGCAGACCTTATTTATCTCCCCGAAGTTGCTTTTGACGTTAATAAGTTTATCGCAGACGTTAAAGACGTTATGGCAAAGAATAACAACAAATGTATTGCAGTCGTTTCAGAAGGTATTAAGAACGCTGACGGCGTACTCGTATGCGAAGCACTTGGTGGTGCGGGTGCAAGGGACAGCTTTGGTCACGCACAACTTGGTGGTGTAGCTGCAACCCTTTCAAATATCGTTAAGGCGGAAACGGGTAGCAAGGTTAGGGCAATCGAACTTTCACTTATGCAAAGATGTGCAGCACACTGCGCTTCTGCAACCGACGTTGAAGAAACGTTTGAAGCAGGAAAGCAAGCAGTTCGTGCAGCAGTAAACGGCGAAACCGATAAGATGGTTTGCTATGCAAGAAAAGAAGGCGATAAGTACGAATGTGAATATAAACTTCTTCCCTTAGAACTTGCTGCAAATACCGAAAAAACAGTTCCTATGGAATGGATTATTAACAACGGTACAGGAATTTCTGACGAATTCGTTAAGTATGCACTTCCTTTAATCCAAGGCGAAGTTAATATGCTTAAAGAAGATGGACTTCCTAGATTTGCTAAACTTAAAAAAGTTTTAGTAAAGAAATAATCATTTCTAAAAAATTAAAAGCAAACGCCCAACGGTTTTCCGCTGGGCGTAAGTTTTGTTATAAAAACTTTTTTAATTTTTGTTCGTACTCTTCTTCAAGTGATAAAAGTTTATTGAGCAAATCAAGAATTTCAGGCTCTAAGTTTTGACCTTCATTTTTCATAGCGGTCAGTTCGTTAATGCCCATAACAGTACCGTTAATCATCATTTCGGCAACTTGATTACGACTGTTGTTAAACATCGTTTTCATCTTGATACTGCTCCAAAGCATAGCTTTTTTGAACGGACTAACGTCCTTTGGTTCGATGCCTTTTTCAGCCATATAGGTTGAGATATCGCCGATAATTTTTTCATATCCGTCATATTCTTCTTGAAGTTCGGCTTTAATATCGTCGTCAATAACTTCTGGCAAAAGGTCAGAAATACTTTGAAGTGCAATGTGTGCGTTTTTGTAAACATCGTTAATTGCTTTTACGTTGTAATCTGTGTTTTCCATAAAATATTCTCCTTAAAAATTATTTAAAATAGTTTGTGAAAGGTTTATAAAATTATGTAAAAACGTTTGACATTTGCGCTTAAATATTATAGAATATTCAAGTAGCCGCTCGATAGGGGTTTTTTAAGTGTGCAAACCGCCCCAAAAAAATATTCGGCGAGACTGGTTAGCAGGAGGTATTAAATTATGTACGCAATCGTAGAAAACGGTTCAAAGCAGTACAAGGCGGAAGTTGGTTCAGTTATAAGATTTGAAAAACTTTCGGCAAACGTAGGCGACAAAGTTGAATTTGACGTTTTGATGGTTTCTGATGAAAACGGCATCAAAGTAGCAGATGAAGCAAAGGCGTTCAAAGTAGTTGGTGAAGTTCTTGAACAGGGTAAAGACAAGAAAATTATCGTATTCAAGTACAAGGCTAAAAAGAACGAAAGAAAGAAACAGGGTCACAGACAGCCCTTCACTGCTGTTAAGATTTTAGAAATCGTAGCAAAAGACGCTGTTAAAGCACCCAAGAAGACAACTAAGAAAGCAGCTGCAAAAGTTGAAGAAGCAGTTGAAGTTGCTGAGTAAGACGGGAGGGTAGAATAATATGATGTTTTTATTTAGATTATTTGCACACCACAAAGGTGGCGGTAGTACCAAGAACGGCAGAGACAGCAATGCTAAAAGATTAGGTGTTAAAAGAGTTAACGGACAAGAAGTTCTTGCAGGCGGAATCATCGTACGTCAACGTGGAACTAAAATTCACCCCGGTAACAACGTTGGTATCGGTAGTGACGATACTTTATATGCACTTATTGACGGTGTTGTTAAGTTCGAAAGAATGGGTAGACACGACAAAAAGGTAAGCGTATACGCAAAATAAATTGAAATTTAACGGGCTGAATTTTCAGTCCGTTTATTTTTTATTATGGTAAAATTAATTTTTTCAGACCAATTTTTTAATATTAAAGACACGCTTTCTTGCGGTCAAACGTTTAGGTTTAAGCCTTTCAAAAAAGGGTATATAGTAAACTCATCTAACAAGTGTTGTTATTGTTATAATGAGGACGGCAGTGCTATTATAGAGTGTGAAGACGCTGACCGTGATTACTTTTATAATTACTTTGATTTAGATAGGGATTATAAAGCGATTTATGAAAGTGCGTTAAGTGAAAACGTTGAAATTCTATCTCTTTCAGCACAACTTGGCAAAGGCATAAGGATACTAAATCAAGATAGCGTTGAAATGCTGTTTTCGTTCATCGTATCGCAAAACAATAATATCCCAAGGATAAAGGGCATAATAGAGCGTCTATGCTTATTACTTGGTGAAAAGAAGTGCTTCTATGGTCAAGAGTATTACGCCTTTCCGACGATAGAAAAAATGGCAGAGCAAGATTTAAGTTTTTATCAGTCGATAGGGCTTGGCTATCGTGCTGAATATATAAGGCGTTTGGCTGTGGATTTAATGAGTGGTATGTCGATAAGTGCGTTTAACAAACTAAGTGCCGCTGAACTAAAATCGCAACTAATAAAAATTCACGGCGTTGGACCAAAGGTTGCTGACTGCGTGGCGCTGTTTGGGTTTCACAAAAGCGACAGTTTTCCTGTTGATACTTGGATAGAAAAAGTATACCGTGAAGACTTTAAGGGTAGCATTAAGGATAGGGCAAAAATATCAGAGTGGTTTACTAAGCGGTTTAAACAAAATTCAGGGTATTATCAGCAATATTTATTTTACTATAAGAGAATAAGTGAAAAAACAAATTAAAAAGTGTCAAAAACACATTAAAATAATTGTCAAAAATAAAAGTTTTTGTTATACTAAATAAAGAAAATTATAGATAAACATTTTGGAGGGCATAGATTTATGCAGTATTCAACTGAAGTTAAAGAAATGACCTGCGTATGTAAAGGACCGAAACACGGACCTGCACCCATTCCCGAAGAAGGCAAATGGGTAGAAGCAAAGGAAATTAAAGACATTTCCGCATATACGCACGGTGTAGGCTGGTGCGCACCACAACAAGGTGCGTGCAAATTATCGTTAAACGTAAAAGACGGTATTATTGAAGAAGCACTTGTTGAAACGATTGGTTGTTCGGGTATGACTCACTCAGCAGCAATGGCAGCTGAAATTCTTCCTGGCAAAACTCTTTTAGAAGCGCTCAATACCGACCTTGTTTGCGACGCAATCAATACGGCAATGAGAGAACTTTTCTTGCAAATCGTATACGGTCGTTCACAGTCTGCTTTCTCAGAAGGTGGTCTTGTAATCGGCGCAGGTATGGAAGACCTTGGTAAAGGCGAACGTTCAATGGTAGGTACTATGTACGGTACCAAAGCAAAGGGCGTAAGATACCTTGAAATGACCGAAGGTTATTGCACGAGAATGGCACTTGATGAAAACAATGAAGTTATCGGCTACGAATTCGTTTCACTTGGCAAGATGACTGACTTTATCAAAAAGGGTATGGAACCCAACGAAGCGTACGAAAAGGCAAAAGGCACTTACGGTCGCTTTAAAGAAGAAGACGGTGCGGTTAAATATATTGACCCGCGTAAAGAATAATAAGGAGGTAACGACACATGGCACAATTTGAAGGTTATGAAAGACGTGAAGCCAAAATTCTTGCAACGCTTGCTGAATACGGCATCAGTTCTATTGACGAATGTAAAGAAATTTGTGATAAGTACGGTATTTCTCCTTATAACATCACACAAGAAACACAGCCTATTTGTTTTGAAAACGCAAAATGGGCATACACCGTAGGTTCTGCAATCGCATTAAAAGCAGCAGAAAAAACGGGTGATAAGAGTGCTGCAACAGCAGCTGCAAACATCGGTATCGGTTTACAGTCTTTCTGTATCCCTGGTTCAGTTGCAGAAAACAGAAAGGTTGGCTTAGGTCACGGAAATCTTGGTAAAATGCTTCTTAGCGAAGAAACCGAATGTTTCTGCTTCTTAGCAGGTCACGAATCTTTTGCTGCGGCAGAAGGCGCAATCAAAATTGCACTAAACGCAAACAAAGTAAGGGTTAAACCTTTAAGAGTTATCCTTAACGGTCTTGGTAAGGACGCTGCATATATCATTTCAAGAATTAACGGTTTTACTTACGTTGAAACTAAGTTTGACCCCGCAACCGAAGAAGTTAAAGTACTTGCTGAAAAAGCATTCAGTAAAGGCGCAAGGGCAAACGTTAAATGCTACGGCTCTGATAGCGTACCCGAAGGCGTTGCTATCATGAGACTTGAAAACGTTGGCGTATCTATTACCGGTAACTCAACCAACCCCACCAGATTCCAACACCCCGTTGCTGGAACGTACAAAAAGTGGGCGATTGAAAACGGCAAAAGCTACTTCTCAGTTGCATCAGGCGGTGGCACGGGCAGAACGCTTCACCCCGACAACATGGCAGCAGGTCCCGCTTCTTACGGCATGACCGATACTATGGGTAGAATGCACTCTGACGCACAGTTTGCAGGTTCAAGCTCTGTTCCCGCTCACGTAGAAATGATGGGCTTAATCGGTGCTGGTAACAACCCGATGGTTGGTATGACCGTTGCTTGCGCAGTTGCAGTTCAAGAAGCACTCAATAAATAATTAGGTTTACGCTTATAAAGACTAAGGTGTATACAAAAGATAAAATTAAAAGGTTTGAACAATTTCGTTCAAACCTTTTTTAATTTTCGATGTTTGTAAAAGATTTCTATTTTATTTTCGTGTACAATTTGTATTTCTCATTGTCAAAAGCTTAGATGGATTTACGCCATAATGACTTTTACATATTCTATAAAAGTTACCGTAATCATTGAAACCACATAGTATTGATGCGTGCCCAATAGAATATCCGCTTGAAACGTATTGTCGTATGGTCGATAACCTTTTTTCTGTGATATATTGATAAACTGATATGTTTAGTTCTTTTCTAAATCTATGTGAAAGATTTGATTCGGATATATACAATTCGTTGGCAATTTGTTTTATAGTTAAGTTTTTATCATAATTTTCATCGATATAAGATATAACACGACTAATAAAGGAAGATTGATTTAACGACTTTTCGACAGGAACTTGATTGTTTTGTTTTCTTTCAAACACAAGTTGAGTGATTAGGGCATCAAGCAAAATTTCTTTTTGTTGTTTAGGAAGTTGGCTAGTCAAAGTATCGATTATTTTTTTAAAAATATCATTAATTGAAGAGCTTTGGCGATTTATAGAGACTCCATTTATTGTTTCGCTAAGCAAAGGTGCAATGTGTGAAGTTTTTTTAATTGCAACTATGCACCTTATGTAAGGCTTTTCTTTTGAAGCAATAAACTGATGAAATTGTTCCCTTGCTATCCAAACGACGTCATTTGGTTGTAGTGTGGCTTGTATTTCTTTTGATACGAATTTAATGTTCCCACTTAAAAAAAGAATGGCTTCATCATATTCGTGAAACTCTATGCCTCGTACAGCGGGTTTGCCTTTTGCATATTTACAAATAAAACTATCCGTTTCTATATAGTATTCAAAATTATTCATATAATCACCTTATGGTATTGTAACATATTTTTGCAG
>JAZNFN010000004.1:0-2631 GCA_045576035.1 Christensenellaceae bacterium | reverse complement strand
CATGGCTACGATCCGACTTTGATGAACGATAACCTTATGAAAGAGTTTGAGATATGCCAAGATCAAGGCGAGTTTTCAAGAGTTTTACTATCGTCGTTCAAATCGTCTAGAAATACTGCAAAGCTCGTTGATTATATGCTAGTAGATAGCGGTTTGTCGCTAGTTTGGTATGGAAATTCCGCGTTAGATATCGTTAGGTTGAACGAGGAAATTATTAAGCAAGGCGCAGACTTGTTTTTGTACGCGGCGTTAGTTCTTGCGCTGTTCTCTATGTTTATGCTATTTAATTATATTTCTACTAGTATAATAAATAAACGCCAAACGATAGGCGTGCTAAGGGGACTTGGCTCGGGTAGCCGCGATATATTGAGGATGTTCCTTACTGAAAGTCTAGTTATAGCCATTATAAACGGTGTGTTAGCTACGATACTAACGGCGCTCGGTTGCGTGTTCGTAAACTCGTATATTCTAAACGTTATGAATATATCCATACCGTTCGCATTCTTTGGGATAAGACAGGTTTTAATAATCTTCTTAATGAGTTTGTGTACGGCAGGATTGTCATCCGCGCTTCCGATATTTAAAATCACAAAAGAAAAACCCGTTGATTTAATAAGAAGACCGTAAAAAATTAAAACCGCTGATAGAGAAGAAATCTCTACGGCGGTTTTTTTATGAGTACATTTTATAATTTGATAATTTGGAAAGAAAACTCTTTACTTAACGGGTAAAAGAATTACTCGTCTATGATATTACCCTTTCGAACGTTTTTTTCGATTAAATTCTTAGTAAATTCCCAAATTTCTTTTGAACCGAATTCAGAAAATTTTTGTCTATTTACTACTTGCGTTTTATTTATTTTATGAACTTTCCAATCTTTTCCGTCGTTACTGTCGTTTAATAAAATCGGTTGAAAATTATCCATTGTTTTGGCAAATTTTGCTTCGGGCGTTATGCCTTCTTCAAATTCTTCAAACAATGCTTTTAACTCTTCTTTTTGGTCTTTGGGCAATAACCCGAAAATGCGCTCTGACGCGTTGCTTTCCCTCTCTTTTTGTGTGGATAAACTTTTCGTGTCATATGCATAGGTGTCGCCGGCGTCAATCTCAACAATATCGTGGATTAACGCCATCATCATTGCTTTTGCAAGGTCAAATTCTTCGTTAGCGTACTCTTTAAGAAGATAAATCATTATTGCCATATGCCAAGCGTGTTCAGCGTCGTTTTCTTGTCTAGAATAACCGCATAAATGCGTTTGGCGTAAAATATTTTTTTCTTTGTCTGCTTCTAAAATAAAATCAAGCTGTTTTTCAAAACGTTCTTTATCCATAATATTACTCTTTAGTCGCCCTCTGCAAGATAGTTCTTTTCTTTAAGATAACACCCGATTTTATTAAGGACTGCTTCTGAATCGGCGCGAACGGTATGATAATGATAACCCCCCGTGATATTCATAAGTTCTGTAGATTTTCCCGTTCTAACACCCTCTAAAAATTGTTTTACTTGTAGCCTTGAAAAGATGTTAAGCGTTGCAGAAATACGTCCGTAAACTTTATGCCAAACGAATACGTCAACCACAGTTCCGCCTAAATCAACGATTGTGGTCAATTCGTCTTCCGTTTGTTCGGTGGTATGTTTTAACTTAAATACCTTTTCTACAAACGGAGATTTGTGCATAACGTATCCGTTACGTGTAGAAAGAATTTCATATCCTATACCTTTTAACACCGTAATATCTTGCACGATAATTTGGCGAGATACGTTAAATTGTTCAGACAATTCGCTACCTGAAATAGGCGTTTGACTTGCAAGCAACAAGTTTACGATTGCCTTACGTCTTTCGGTTACTTTCATTCATTAACTCCCTTATTATTTTAAATTGCACGTAAATTCTTGAGCGACAAGTCAAGAATAGGTGAAGAGTGGGTTAACGCGCCACTTGAAATATAATCAACCCCAATATCTACGAGGTGAGCAACGTTCTCTTTTGTTACGTTACCACTACATTCGGTTTCAGCTTTTCCTTTGCAAAGTTTAACTGCTTCTTTCATATCTTCAATAGACATATTATCAAGCATAATAATATCCGCGCCTGCTTCCAACGCTTCTTTTAACATGTCAAGATTTTCTACTTCAATTTCAATTTTTCTAACGAAAGGAGCGTATTCTTTTGCCATCATAATGGCTTGCTTTACGCCGCCTGCCGCACCGATATGATTGTCTTTTAACAAAATACCGTCGCTTAAATTATATCTATGGTTGTATCCGCCGCCAACTTTAACTGCATACTTTTCAAATACGCGCATATTTGGCGTAGTTTTTCTCGTGTCTAAAAGCTTCGTTTTAGTGCCTTCAAATAATTTTGCAACGTTACGAGTATAAGTTGCAATACCACTCATTCTTTGCAAGAAGTTAAGAGCAGTTCTTTCGCCTGATAAAAGCACTCTAATATCTCCGCGAATTATACCGAGTTTTTCGCCTTTCTTTACTTCGTCTCCGTCGTTGCAGAAGAATACGACCTTTGTATTTTCATCTAAAAGTTCAAATACTCTTTTGAAAACGTCTAACCCGGCAATCACGCCGTCTTGCTTGCATATTAAGTCAACTTCGCCTTCTTGATAAGTACGCATT
>JAZNFN010000003.1:0-6759 GCA_045576035.1 Christensenellaceae bacterium | reverse complement strand
GTAAACACAGCGTTAGTTAATTCGTTATCTTTAACGTGTAAAAAGTTTAGTGCGTACTGTAAAGACATAATGACAGCGACAAAAACGCCGTTAAAAATTATTCGCATAAACATTTTAATACCAACTATTCCGTCCGTTCGTTTTACAGGCTTATTATTCATAAGTTTTGAACTTGCCGACTCCAACCCCAACGTTAGTGCCGGCGGGCCATCCATTATCAAATTCACCCACAAAAGTTGCAGGGTGTTAAATGGCGTTTGCAAATCTAAAATTGCACAAACAGTTATAAAAAGCAGTGCCGATAAATTGACCGATAACTGAAAAAGAATAAACCGTTGTAGGTTTTTATAAACGTTTCTACCAAAAGCCACGGCTTTTACAACGGTTGCGAAACTATCGTCAAGAAGAACTATATCTGCGGCTTCTTTTGTAATTTCACTGCCAGAAATACCCATTGATATACCAACGTCAGCGTGCTTAATTGCGGGTGCATCGTTGATTCCGTCGCCCGTTACGGCAACAACTTCGCCTATGCTTTTAAGCGCACGCACAACCCTTAGTTTTACTTTGGGGGTGCTTCTTGCTATAACTGAAATTTTGGGTATTATTTTTTTCAACGTCTCATCGTCTAACTTTTCAAGTTCGGAAGCGTTTATAACTTGACTTTGGTCAGTTGCAACGTTTAATTCTTTTGCAACTGCAAACGCTGTTACAGCATTGTCACCCGTTAAAATTTTTATCTTTATTCCTGCACGCTTGCAATCTTTAACAGCCTTAAACACTTCTTTTCTTATTGGGTCGGCAATAGCAACGTACCCGTCGTAAACGTACTTTTCATTTTCACTTCCATCAAGGTGGGCAAAACATATAATTCGACGTGCCTTTTTTTGATGTGCTTCCATATCGCTTAAAAGTTTATTTATCTGTGCTAAACTTAAACTACAAAGGCTAAGAACTTTTTCGGGTGCACCCTTTATTAGTTTTCTTTCTATCGCTCCAACTTGTATAGTGGTTATCATTGTTTTATTTTCACTGCTAAAAGGTTGCCTAAATAAAACTTTATAATTTTTTCTATATTCATAGTATGGAACGTTAGGATTGCTGGTTATATAAGCGTTCAAAAGTGCGCATTCGGTTGAACTGCCACGCATTTTCGTTTGTTTGTTTTTTATGGTTATATCAGCCGTTGAATTGCATACGAAATTTTGATAAACTACTTCTGATTTAATATCTTTGGGCGAAATGCAAAATTCGTTTAAACAAACGCTTACTACCGTCATTTTATTTTGAGTTAGTGTGCCTGTTTTGTCTGAACATATAACGCTAACTGCACCCGTGGTTTCAGTTGCCGTCATCTTTTTTATAAGAGCATTGCCCTTTGCAAGTTTAATCATATTTAACGCTAGTGATACGGCAACTATGGTTGGCAATCCTTCGGGGACGGCAGCAACTATTAGCACTATACACGAAATAAATAATTCTTGTATCCCTTCAAAACTTAATGCACCCGAAAGGGCAAGCCTTACAACCGATATTATAAATACCGATATTGCACTTACTGCACCGACTATGGTTATGGTTTTACCAAGTTTAAATAACTTTGTTTGTAACGGTGATGAACTTTCTTTTTCCGTTAAAAGTTCGCCTGCAATAGAACCTATTTCTGTTTTATCGCCTATTGCAGTCACTATCATTTTTCCGTTACCACCCGTAACGAAAGTTCCAGAATACACGCAATTTTTACGTTCTGCAAGTGGGGATTTTTCATCAAGTACTATAAAACTGTCCTTTTTTGTCGGAACGCTTTCGCCCGTAAGTGCAGATTCATCAACGTATAAGTCTTCACAGTAAATTAGTCTTCCGTCCGCAATTATTTTATCACCGCTTTCTATTATAAGAACGTCTCCAACGGTAACGTCTGCTTGGCTCACCGTAATCACTCTACCCGACCTTATTACCCTTACGGCAACGTTGTCGTAAATTCTATTTAACGCTTCAAACGCCTTTTGTGAACTGCCCTCCATAATAAGTGTTATCGATACGGATAAAAGTACAGCAAAAAGTATACCTACACATTCGGAAAAATCACCTTCGCCCGACTTTAAAAATTTACCGATATTTGTACCAAAGGTAATTACAAAGCCAAAAAGCAATATTATTAGCATCGGCTCTTTAAAAGCCGAAAAGAATCTTGACATAAAACTGCGTTTTTTCTTTTTGGTCAAAACGTTTCTGCCGTATTTTAACGCATTTTCCCTATAAAGTTTATCCGTCAAACCTTTGTTTTTGTCCGTGTTAAACTTTTGACAGACAAATTCTATACTTTTGTCGTGAAATGCCATACTCACCTCCGCAAAGATACTTTAATTTATGCAAAAAAAAGTGAATATATGATTTGCACGTTGGACAAACTTAAAAAAATGTGATAAACTATTTATATAGAACTTATGAGGAGAAAAAAATGAGTGATTTTTTTGAGGTTGACATTAAGGGCATAAATGCCAAACTTCCTATTTTACAGTTGCCCAGCGGTATTCATATTGCGTTCTTTAATTTACACGGCGACACTGCCCTCACCGAACATTGCGGAAAGGAAATTGCAAAAAAAATTAAAGATAGTGAAGTTTTAATTACAGCAGAATCAAAAGGCTTACAACTAACTCACGTCGTTGCTCGTGAACTTAATATGCCCTTTTACGCTGTTGCAAGAAAGTCTAAAAAACTATATATGCAAGACGGAATTTCTATCAGTTACGGAACTTCTATAACCACGGGTAAAGCACAAGAATTTTACCTTTCTAAACACGACGTTGACTTGATTAAAGGCAAAAAGGTAGCTATTATCGATGACGTTGTATCGACTGGTGAAAGTTTAAAAGGTCTTGAAGAACTTGTTAAAAAAGCAGGTGGAATCATTACTGAAAAACTTTTCGTTTTAGCAGAAGGCGAAGCTAAAAATAGAAGCGACGTTACCTACCTTGCATCAATACCTCTACTATAAAAAATAAACGCGCCCAAAGGGGTGCGTTTTTAAAAGGAAAAAACGCCGAACAATCGACGTCTTCTCCCAGGAAAAAGTTTATTGAGAGTGTGGGCTGGTTTATTGTAAAAGTACTAATTGCCTTTTACACCCTTATAATAACAAACGAAACTTGAATTTTTATTGAAAATATTTAAATTTTTAAAAAATATTTTTTATGCTTTTTTTTGATTTTTTAAGTAATTTTCAATATATATAAGATATAATTAGACTATGAAAATTTTAATTGTTGACGACGAAAGACAGCTTACCGATGCTGTTGCCGTTATCTTAAAACAGAATAACTATCTTGTCGACTGTGCCTATAACGGTGAGGACGGCTTAGACCACGCCCTATCTGGTGTTTACGACCTAATAATTTTGGACGTAATGATGCCTAAGATGGACGGCTTTACTATGCTTAAACTTTTAAGAAGACACAAAATCGACGTGCCTGTGTTAATGCTCTCTGCCAAATCTGAAACTTCGGATAAAATCGAAGGACTAAACTATGGTGCAGACGATTATATGACTAAGCCGTTTAATAGCGAAGAACTTATCGCACGAATAAAGGCGCTTTTAAGACGTAAAGAAAAATTTACGGGCGACGTTTTGTCTTTTGGCGATATTTCACTAGACAGAGATACTTTTGAACTTGTTAAAGACAATAAGAAAATTGCTCTTGGCAAAAAAGAATACCAAATTCTTGAAATGCTTATGCTAAACGATGGCAAAAGCATTGACAAAGAGAGATTTATAGAAAAAATTTGGGGTTACGATACCGAAGCCGAATATAACACGATTGAAGTGTACGTTTCGTTTTTAAGAAAGAAACTTAACGCCGTTGGCGCTAATACTGAAATTAAGTCTATCCGTGGTATCGGCTATACCCTTGGGAGCCGTTAAATGATAAGAAAAGCGCAAATAAAATTCATTGCTATAATAATGTCTATTTTGTTGTGCGTTTTTATGGTCATTTTCGGCGTTACCCTTTACATCTTAAAAAGCGTAAACGAAGCGGCAATTGAAAGGACGCTTGACAATATTGAAACTGACTTTCACATAATCGACAGCGTTGAAGAAAATATTTTAAGTGGGTCTTTCGTTGCGATTGTCCCTGCTTCCCCCGACAGTAATTTAGAGTTTATTAAACGGTTCGATAAAAACACTTTTACCGAAGAACAAGTAAACCAACTTATTGTTGCTATCCGCACTCGCCCATTTACCTACGGTTCGGTAGGTAACATTTACTATAAACTTGTTCCGCAAGATTCAAATTTCTTACTTATTGCTTCTGATATGAGCGATTTTACCGCACTATACGCTAAAAACGTTCTTAATACTTTTTTGTCTATTGGCGTTGTTTACATACTTTTATTCCTTATAGTTTTGAGATTGTCTTTCACCGTTTTTCAGCCTTTGCGTGAATCTTTATACAAACAAAAACAGTTTATTTCAAACGCTAGCCATGAACTAAAAACCCCTCTTTCCATTATATCTGCAAACGTAGACGTTATCAGTTCTGACGGCGAAAACAAGTGGGCTCAAAACATAAAGCACCAAACAAAGCGTATGGACGGTTTGGTTGCCGATATGCTTACACTTGCCAAAATGGACGAGGAAAAGATTAAAATTAACCCCATTGAATTTAACCTTTCAGAAGAAATTATAAACGACGTTCTCCCCTTTGATGCGGTTGCATTTGAAAAGGGCAAAACTCTTGACCTTGACGTTGAAAGCAATATAGTTTATAAGGGCGACTTACAAAGCGTTAAAAAAATTGTCAATATCTTGCTTGATAACGCCGTAAAACACGCCGACGTAGGCGGACAAATTGTAGTAACTTTAAAAAAAGAAAACGGCAAGATAATTTTTGCCGTTTACAATTCAGGAAGTAAAGTTCCAAACTTTGATTCAAACAAAGTTTTTGAAAGATTTTACCGTGCAGACGCTTCTCGTTCAAGAGATTCGGGTGGCGGAAGCGGGCTTGGTCTTGCAATCGCAAAAGGTATTGCCGATGCAAACAAGTGGAAAATCAGCGCTAACTCTGTATTCAATCAGTCAATGACTATTACCGTTTTATTGTGATTTTTCAGCACTAATAATCTTATACCCAGCATTTTCTATTGCGTTAATAATTAAACTTTCAGCAACGGTTTCATCACAAACTGCCGTTGCTTTTTTTTGCGATAAATTTACATCAGTTCTATATACGCCTTTTACCGAATTTATAGCGTCTTGAACTTTACTAACACAGTGATTACACATCATTCCGTCAACAAAAAGACTAACCGTTTTTGTTTTTACGTTACTAACTTCACCTATCTTTATGTTTTTATTTTTTCTTTTTGCTATCCTAAGAGCGTTACTAACCACAAAAAGTGAACTAAACGACATCATTGCCGATGCTATTATAGGCGTCAACGTAATACCGATAAATGAAAGAGCACCTGCCGCAACAGGTATTCCTATCACGTTATAAAAGAATGCCCAAAATAAATTTTGTTTTATTATCCTAAGTGATTTTTTACTTAAATCTATGGTTTTTTCTAACGCTTTAAGACTTCCGTTAGCGATTACAACGTCAGAACTGTCTATTGCAACGTCCGTTCCTGTTCCCATCGCTATACCAACGTCCGCACTTTTAAGTGCTGGGCTATCGTTAATTCCGTCCCCAACCATTGCCACAAAATATCCATCTCTTTTATATTTTTCTACGATAGAATATTTATCTTCCGGTAAAACTTCGGCACTAAATTCATCAATTCCCACTTGTTCGGCAATGCGTTTTGCTGAACTATAATTATCCCCCGTTATCATTACCGTTTTTATTCCCATACTTTGAAGCGTTTTAATAGCCGAGGCGCTATCTTCTTTAACGTAATCTGAAAGTGCAAAGATTGCAATAAGTTCAAATTCACTTGCAAAATAAATTAAAGTTTGACCTTCAAATTGATTTTGGGAAAGGTCTAATAAAAGTTCTTCGGGAATTATCTTTCGGCTACCTAAAAAGTATTTAATTCCATACACTTCGCCTGTCATACCCTTACCCGTAACGTATTCATATTGGTCTACGGTTAGGGCGCTTTTTCCACAAAAATCTATTATGCAATCGGCAAGCGGATGACTTGACCTTGATTCAAGTGCTGATACAATATAAAATGCTTCTGCCTTATCAACGTCAGAAAACAATTTATAATCGGTTACCTTGGGCTTCCCAACCGTTATCGTTGCAGTTTTATCAAGCAGTACGCAATTTATTTTACAAGCGTTTTGAAGTGCCTCCGCATCTTTAAACAGCACGCCTTCCGAAGCACCACGCCCCGTTGCCGCCATAACGGCTACGGGTGTTGCAAGCCCCAAAGCGCACGGACAAGAAATAACTAATACGCTTATACCGAAGTTAAATGCAGTATAAACGTCCCCTAAAATTACAATCCAAACTATAAACGTTAAAATGGCAATAGAAGTAACTACGGGAACGAAAATGCCTGCAACTTTATCAGCAAACTTTTGTATAGGTGCTTTGCTTGCACCTGCCGTGCGTACAATTTCTATAATCTTGCTAAATAGCGTTTGTTCACCAACCTTTTCGGCTTTTATGACGATATATCCGTCCTTAACGATACTGCCTGAACTAACGCTCATACCGACAGAAACTTCTTCGGGAATACTTTCGCCCGTTATTGCGGATTTATCTATCCCTGCCGTACCTTGAACGACAATTCCGTCAACGGCAA
>JAZNFN010000002.1:0-2222 GCA_045576035.1 Christensenellaceae bacterium | reverse complement strand
AGATGCTGTGGTACTATGTGTTTCAGGTCAATCGGAAGGTGAAGGTGGGGATAGAGCGTCGATAAAACTTGCACCCCTTGTTGAAGATTTTATAATTAATTTGGCAAAGATAAATTCTAACGTTATAGTTTGTTTATATGCAGGCAGTGCTATTGACGTAAGTGCGTGGATAGATAAAGTTAAAGGCGTGATTTTAGTTGGTTATGCTGGCGAAGGCGTTCACGAAGCACTTGCACCTATAATTACGGGCAAAATTTCACCAAGTGGAAAACTATCAGAAACGTTCCCACTTTGTTTAGAAGATACGCCAAGCGGAAAAGAAAAAGGTAACGGTTACGTCAATTGGTATAAAGAAGGTATGTTTGTTGGATACCGTTATTATGATGAGTATGATAAACCCGTTCAGTTCCCGTTTGGTCACGGTCTTTCGTACGCAAACTTCGTTTATTCAGATTTAAGTATAGAAAAAACAGGGGATACCGATTACACGGTAAGTTTTACGATTACCAACACGTCGGACGTTGACGCAAAGGAAGTTTCACAAATTTATATAGCCGACGTTATGTCGCACGTTAAACGTCCTAAAAAAGAACTTAAAGGTTTTTCAAAGGACCTTATCAAAGCACACGAAAGCGTGCGTGTAAGCGTTGAACTTGATTACCGTTCATTTGCATTTTACAGTCAGCCGTTAAAAAAATGGCAGGTTGAAAACGGTGTATTTGAAGTGTTAGTAGGCGCTTCGTCAAAAGATATTCGTTTGACAGGACAAATCAATATGAATTTACCCGAAATTACACAACCGTCAACTGAATATATGGACAATGTTGACGTTAAATTTCCAGAGGCTTTTGTCGATACTCTTGATTAAAACAACATATTTTGCACAAAACAAAACGCACTTGCAGTGGCAAGTGCGTTTTCGTGTAACAAATTATTTTTCAAAATATTCAAGTATAAGTTCGGCGGTTATTTTTAAGCCGATAGGAATACTTTTAAGGAAAAGTTTTTCTTCCCTTGTATGTGTTCCAGCACTTGTCCAAGCGCCTACGCATACAGAGGGAACACCAAGCGACATAGGGATATTACAGTCAGTAGAACCTGAATCAGTTATGCACGGAACACCAGAATGTTTTTGGCAAATATTGATTGAGTTTTGTGTCATTTGTTCAAGTTTAACTTTATCTACGTCCCCACCACACGGGCGATTGCCAACCATCTTAACTTGTATATCAGCAATATTGTCGTTTTTTGCTTTTTTAATGGTTTTTTCAAAATAGTTTTGCATATACGCTAAACAATCTTTATCGTCTGAACGATATTCAAACAACATTTTTGCGTTTTGAGCGATTGTGTTTACCGAAGTTCCACCTTCAACGATGCCTACGTTAAAAGTCGTTTTTGCACCTTGTTTTTCGGGAACTTTACAAGCATATAAATCGCATATCACTTTACTCATTGCTGCGATAGCGTTTCTGTTTCCAAAAGCGTTGAAAGAATGACCGCCTTCGGTAGTGAAAGAAACTTCATATCTATGTGAACCTACGCAAGCGTTGACGATATGAGTGTAATTTCCGTCAAAAGTGTATACGGCTGAAACTCTGCCGTCATAATCTTTCATAATTTGTTTTATACCCTTTAAGTCGCCAAGCCCTTCTTCACAACTGTTTAAGGCAAATAAAATTCCACACGGAGCAACAAGGTTGTTCTTTAAGATATATTTAATAACCATTAAAAGCATTACTACACCGCAAGTATCGTCACCAACACCGGGGCAATAAAAGCATTCTTCATCTTTACGGAAAGGTAGGGGAGTAGTGTCGGGAAAAACCACGTCCGTATGTGCCATAAAAATTACTATGTCGTTTTTGTTTTCACAACCTATTGGGCATAAAACGTTAAGTGCATCATCAACGATGACTTGCTTAGCGCCGTTTTCGGTAAGCCAATTTTTAATGAATTCAGCTCTTTTATGCTCGTTGCCACTAGGCGCTGGAATTTGACAAAGCGTTTCAAGTAAGTCTAGGGCTTCTTGTTCTGAATCTTGTAAATATTTAAGAACGTTTTTATTAAGGTTAAGCATTTTGCATCTCCCAAGTTTATATGTATTCATTTTATCACATATAAACAAAAATATCAATTAACATTGCAAACAATTTGATTAATATTATTAACGTGTAAGGCAACAGTTCAAGTCCCGTTCGGGACGGTAAAATAAAAAGAAC
>JAZNFN010000001.1:0-6520 GCA_045576035.1 Christensenellaceae bacterium | reverse complement strand
GTACTTCTAAAACGAAATACCGCTAGTGCTTTTTTGTTTTGTGTTTGTGTTTTGCTAAAATTATTCAGCAACAACAGTACAACCAACTTCTTTGAAGCGAGCAATGATTTTGTCAGCTTCTTCTTTGGTTGCGCTTTCTTTAATAACGCCCTTAGCTTCAACTAATGCTTTAGCTTCGCCAAGACCTAAAGAAGTGAATTCACGAACGGCTTTGATAACGTCAATCTTCTTGTCGCCGATTTCTTTAATAGAAACCTTGAATTCAGTCTTTTCTTCTACGGGAGCAGCAGCAGCCGCAGCAGGAGCAGCAGCAACTGCAACAGGTGCAGCAGCGCTTACGCCGAATTCTTCTTCAAGAGCCTTAACGAGTTCGTTAAGTTCTAAAACCGTCATACCTTTAACTTCTTCTAACATCTTCTGAATGTCTGCCATTTTTGTATCCTCCATTAATTCCTTTAATTTAAATTTAATTTTTTTATTTTTTAATTTTTTGTTTGTTTTTTTGCTCTATTATTGAGCCTTTTGTTCTGCAATTGCGTTAAGCGCAACAACTAAGCCACGCGGCATTGCAGTAAGCACACCAACGAAATTGGTGAGCGGAGCTTGCATCGAACCAAGCATTTTTGCGATGAGTTCTTCTTTGCTGGGCATAGATGCAAGAGCTTGTACGCCTGCAACGTCAACTTTACCACCGTCAACGAAAGCACTCTTAACAGAAACCTTGTCCTGATACTTTTTAGCTGCTTCAACGATAACTTTTGATGCTGCCGTTTCGTCTGCGCCGAAAGCAACTGACGTTGGGCCGTTCAAATCTTCGTCAAAATCGGTAATACCCATATCGTTGAAAGCACGGCGAATTAAAGTGTTCTTTAAAACTTTGTATTCTACGTTATTCTTTCTGAATTCTCTTCTAAGTTCAGTATCTTCTGCAACGGTAAGACCGCTGAATTTAACGAACACAACTGATTTTGAATTCTGAATTTTTGCCTTAATGTCTTCAACAACTAATTTCTTTGCTTCAAAATTTGCCGACATTTTGTTACCTCCTTAAATTTAATGAAAAAACCCTTGCACACCAAAACGGCATACAAGGGCACAAAATAAGCCTTATATAAAACCGCCTCGGTGGGTCTTGCAACAAGTACAAGTTAAAACCTACTGTCTTGGGCTATTTAGTTTACTTCGAAATTATAACACTAAAATTTAATATTGTCAACTAAATTTTAGCATTAATTTTAACACCGGGACCCATCGTGCTTGCAAGTGATACGCTCTTTACGTATTGACCTTTTGCAGCGGCAGGTTTTGCCTTAACGATTGCTTCCATAAGAGCGTCGTAGTTTTCTTTGATTTTTTCTACGCCGAAGCTCTTTTTACCGATTGCACAGTGAATGATTGCATTTTTATCAAGTCTGTATTCAACTTTACCAGCTTTGGTGTCCTTAATTGCCTTAACAACGTCCATGGTAACAGTACCTGACTTAGGGTTAGGCATCAAGCCTTTCGGACCTAAAACCTTACCGATACGACCAACCAAACCCATCATATCGGGGGTGGTGATAATTACATCGTAATCAAACCAGTTTTAAGACTGAATTTTTTGAATCATTTCTTCTGCACCAACAAAGTCTGCGCCTGCTTCTTTTGCTTGGTCAGCCTTGTCACCTTTTGCAAGAACCAAAACTCTAACGTTTTTGCCCGTTCCGTTGGGAAGAACAAGAACGCCTCTAACCTGTTGGTCAGCTTGTTTGGGGTCTACGCCCAAGCGAACGTGAAGTTCAACAGTTTCATCAAACTTTGCCTTTGCGGTATCAATAACTAGCTTTATAGCTTCATCTGCTTCGTAAAGCTTTGTTGATTCGATAGTTTTAACACTATCAATATATTTTTTTCCGTGTTTCATTTAAATTTACCTCCCGTGGTACGTTCGGGATAAAATCCCTCCCACTTAATACTATGTTCTTAATCTACTACTTCAACACCCATACTTCTTGCGGTGCCTGCAATCATGCTAATTGCACTTTCCAAAGTATTTGCGTTAAGGTCAGGCATTTTTACTTTTGCGATTTCTTCAATCTGAGCCTTGGTTATCTTTGCAACCTTGTTCTTGTTGGGGGCTGCGCTCGCACTTTCGATACCGCACGCTTTTTTAATAAGCACGGGTGCCGGCGGAGTCTTTAAGATAAACGTAAACGAACGGTCTTGATAAATGGTCATAACAACCGGAATAATAAGACCAACCTGATCTTGCGTTTTAGCGTTAAATTCTTTGGTAAATCCCGGGATATTGATACCGTGGGGACCTAACGTTGAACCTACGGGCGGACCGGGTGTTGCCTTGCCTGCGGGCAGTTGAAGTTTAACGATTGCTGTAACTTTCTTTGCCATAATTGTATCCTCCTATTGTGGTAATATCGTCGTGCCAGTGAAAAAAATTTAACACAACTCCCACCTTTATACCAACGGCTTTTGCCGAACGTATCTATTATTATATTATATAATGTTTATGCTTGTTCTTCCGTTTCAGTAGCTACGTTTACTTTTTTAACTTGCACAAAATCAAGTTCAACGTCTGTTTTTCTACCAAACATTTCAACGTTGACCATAACCTTTTGCGTGCTTTCAGTAAGCGAAGTAACCACACCAGAAAAAGATTCTAACGGACCTGAAACCACTTGAACAGTATCACCAACAGTAAAGTCAATTTCAACTGCAACTTCTTCAAGTCCCATTCTTGCAACTTCTTCTTCGGTTAAAGGAAGCGGTCTACCTTGCGGACCAACAAACCCCGTTACGCCCCTTGTGTTAGTGATAAGATACCAAAGGTCGTTAGTGTAGTTCATTTTCAAAAAAGCATAGCAAGGGAACTTCTTCCTTTCAACAAGCTTTTTCTTGCCGTTTGCCTTTTCTTCCAAAGTTTCTTCGGTCGGAATTTTAATCTCTAAAACCTTATCTTGCAAATTGTTGTTTTCAATAAGCTTTTCAAGACTATCTTTGACCATAGCTTCATAACCGGAATAGGTATGAATGACGTACCACTTTGCCTGTTCTGCCATCGTACTCTCCTTATACCGACCTAGGTGCTACAAGCTTTAAAAGCTCCATAAGACCAAAGTCGAAAGCGGTAATAACGATTAAGAAAACTAAAACAACTGCAAGCACGATACCCGTCTGCTTTACGATTTTCGGGAACGTGGGCCAATTCACCCTTTTAAGTTCAGAGAAAACGTCTTTGAGTTTTCTACCAAGCCTAACAAAGATGTTTGGTTTTTTATTCTTTTTTGTTTTCTTAACGTCTTTAACGTCCTTTTGCTTAGCGGCAGATTTATCAACTTCGATAAAATCGCCGGTAGTAGCGTTCTTGTCTTTTTTCATTACGCTGACCCCTTAATTTTAAGCCCTTTTATTGTAGGCTGATAAAAGCGAAATTACTTCGCTTCTTTGTGAGTGGTATGCTTTTTGCAGAATTTGCAATATTTTTGCATTTCCAATCTTTCAGTGTCGTTCTTTTTGTTTTTAAACGTATCATAATTTCTCTGCTTACATTCTGTACAAGCGAGAGTGATTTTTTGTCTTGCGCCTTTTGCTGCCATAATGCACCTTCCGAACATCAAAAAATTAACACCCCGAAACCGAAGTGCTAATTGATTTTACCAAATATTATTATTAATGTCAAGTTTTTTACGCATTTTTTAAAACTTTTTAAATAAAATACAAGTTTTTTTACGTGGGCGACCATATTTTGTAAAAAAAGTGTTTTTAAACACAATATTTAGGATGTTTTACTTGTTGAATATATAATAAACGTGAAGAATATTTTCACTATAATACATAATGTTTATAAAAAATTGACGTTAATTATTTTTATAAAGTTGAAAATTTAAAGCATTATCATCAAAAAGCAATTCTTGCCCGTTTGAACGTCCCCTTATTAATTCCATAACTTGCTTTATTAAAACCGCATCGCAAAGTTGAACTTTTGCATTACCTATCACGCCGTCGACAATAGCATCGTGATATCTAAAAGCACGTTCGTATTTAGGGAAATTTACTGAAACGTCTAAAATTTCTTCGTTCATATAATGAAACAGCTTTTCGCTAACACTTCCGTCTAAATTTTTAATACGCATTTTAATAGGCTCTTTCGATAGCCTATCTGTTATGCCAAACATTTCTTCCACACAGTGAATATAAGTGTTCTTTTCTTGACCCACACCTATTAAAAGCACCTTTCCGTTTAGCTTAAAAAGATTACCGTAACAGCCGTTTGGCGAAGTGGGTGTTATACACTGATTTTCTTGTCCGATAAACTCTTTAACCTTATCTTTATCACCAAATACCGCCACCGAATGCGTTGGATTTAACGTCCTTACCGCCCTTTTATCTTGAACGGCTAAATCGGGAAGTGTACCAATGCAAGTCTTGTTGTCGGTTAAATCTAAAATTACGTCTTTGTTCTTTTCAAAGTTAGCCCAAGTATGTGTGGGAACACAAAGAACGCCACCGTTACTTGTAACGTGCTCAATAAGCGCATCAAGCAAGGTCTGTCCACCACCGTCAATTTTACCCACGGCACGCAAAGAGACGTGCACTATAATGGGTTTATTAGTAGGTAAACCCAACTTTTGAAGTTGGGTGTAAATGTGTTCTAAATTTATCATATTTTAATCTTTTATTATATTATAAAGATTTTCCGCATAATGCTTAAAACCGTAGTCATTTGGGTGCAATACGTCTTGAACGAAACAGTCGGGACTATGCGGAACAATACTAAGTCCGTTGACAACCTTAAAACCACACTTAACAGCGTTGTTTTTAATAATTTCGCACATTTTAACAAACGGGTGCTGAGTACCTTTTTCTTTTTCCTTAATATTTCCACGCCATATAGGAGTTATTACCACTACTTCACTGTTAGGAAAGGTCTTTTTAAGTTTTTCAAAAAACGCCAAACTGTTTGTCGTATAATCAAAGCCCTTTGACCAATCGTTAGTGCCGTATCCCACTATAATTTTATCGGGTACAAAATCTAGCGGTCCTATCAAGTCTGGGTTAAACACTGCACCGCCAATAGCTTGATTTACACAGTGAGCGTCGAACGCCCGTGTAATACGGTTTGCATACGATAACGACGGATACTCCGCAGTGTTTCCTTGTGTTATAGAATCACCGTGGAACAAAAAATTCTTCTTTGTTATATACGGAATAACGCTAGCACCATCGTCAAGTTCAAAATTAGTTATTTTTGCACTACAAAGATTAGGTAAATATACGCTTACACGCTTTTCACCTTGAACAAGAGACGTTTCAAGAGTAAAAGACCTATTTGTATCGCCATTATATCCTTCGTGCGCAGTCAACTCACCGTTTTCTAAAACGTCAATATAACACGACGGTTTTTGTGTCGTCGTAACGCAGTCTACCGATATTTTTAGGCTTGTAGAATTCGTATAAAAATCTAAAACCATTCCTGCCGTAGTTTTATGTTTAAGTTCCATTCTAAGAACGCTATCAGGATTAGCATCTATAAACTCTTGTTGACCTAAGGTGAATCGGTTTAATACTATCGCGCCGTCAATTTCTTCTATTCTTTGTGCGCCAAATACTATGCGCTTAAATTCATCTAATACAAGTTTCATTTAATATATTTCTCAAATTCAGCCTTCACTTTGTCAAACTTTTCACTTGCAACGTCTTGATTTTCACTTTTTAGTGAATAGTAAACTTTAAGTTTAGGTTCAGTTCCACTTGGTCTAATACAAATAAAACTTCCACCTGCAAGTTCATAGTAAACTGCGTTGGTTTTTGGACTATCAAGGCTTTCAGTTGTTCCATCGCTTAATATGCGTTTTGCACTTGAATAATCACGGATAGCTTCAACCTTCTCCCCTGCAACTTCTGACACGTTAATAGTTTTCATCTTGTCAACCACTGCGTTCATTTCTTTCATTGCATTTAGTCCACTATAAGCCACGCTAACGTTTGTATCAAAAACGTAACCGTATTTTGCGTACAATTCTTGTAACCTTTGATATACTCCTACGTTATTATAGGTATAGTAGCAAACCATTTCTGCAAATAACATACTTGCGACCACTGCGTCTTTATCACGGCAATGCGTTCCACGCAAATATCCACAGCTTTCTTCAAACCCAAAAATATACTCACGCTTACCCGTATCGTCAAGTTGATGTATCTTTTCACCTATATACTTAAACCCTACGGGCGTTTCGATAAGTTCCACACCGTAATCGTCGGCAATCAATTTTGCCATACCCGTTGAAACGAAACTCTTAACCACAAATCCCTTTTTAGTTAATTTACCTGTTTCCTTTAACCTACGCAAAACGTAATCAAGCAAAAGAATTCCCGTTTGGTTGCCCGAAAGCGCAACGAATTCTCCCTTGTCATCACGGATTGCAACGCCAAGTCTATCACAGTCAGGGTCGGTACCAAACACTACGTCAGCGTTCTTAAAATCAGCCATTTTTATACCGAGCGTCAAAGTTTCCTTAATTTC